>JAVXCD010000200.1:1850-3172 GCA_036659655.1 Alistipes sp. | reverse complement strand
TCTTTTCGCCCCGGTTTTGTTCTATCAATCCTCATTTAGCTCGCTAAAATCGGATTTACAGGACAAAAACAGGAACAAAAATACCTCTAAAATAACTTCGGTAAAAAATTCAAACAGTTTCTTACTCGCCAAAAAACATTCGAAAATGTGCTTCCACTTCTTCAAAAATAATTAAAGTCGACTTCGATTTTTGAATTTGAATTAAATTCTTTAATTTTGCAAACTTAACACAAAGAACAAACAACAAAAAAGATATGGCAAAAGAGTTGAAAGACGTAACCAAGTCGGAGGAGAACTATTCCCAATGGTACAACGATCTGGTAATGAAGGCGGGATTGGCTGAGAATTCGGCCGTGCGCGGATGTATGGTGATCAAACCTTACGGCTATGCTATTTGGGAGAAGATGCAGGCGGCTTTGGACAAAATGTTTAAGGATACGGGGCATGAAAATGCCTATTTCCCGCTTTTTATTCCCAAATCATTCTTCTCCAAAGAGGCGCATCACGTCGAAGGTTTCGCCAAGGAGTGCGCCGTGGTGACCCACTACCGGCTGAAAAACGATCCCAATGGTAAGGGTGTTATTGTCGATCCCGATGCCAAGCTGGAGGAGGAGTTGATCGTGCGTCCCACCTCGGAGACCATCATCTGGAGCACCTACAAAAATTGGATTCAGTCGTACCGTGACCTGCCGATTCTCTGCAATCAGTGGGCAAACGTTGTGCGTTGGGAGATGCGCACACGGCTCTTCCTGCGCACCGCCGAATTCCTGTGGCAGGAGGGGCATACCGCTCACGCTACACGCGAAGAGGCTGTGGAGGAGGCTGAGAAGATGATTCGGGTCTATCAGACTTTTGCCGAGGAGTGGATGTCGCTGCCTGTGATCATCGGTCACAAATCGCCCAACGAGCGTTTTGCCGGTGCCGAGGACACCCTCACCATCGAGGCGTTGATGCAGGATGGCAAGGCTTTGCAGAGCGGAACATCTCACTTCTTAGGGCAGAATTTCGCCAAAGCCTTCGATGTGCAGTTCGTCAACAAGGAGGGTAAACTCGACTATGTCTGGGCCACTTCTTGGGGCGTATCCACCCGTTTAATGGGGGCATTGATCATGGCGCACTCAGACAACAATGGATTGGTGCTGCCTCCAAAATTGGCGCCAATACAAGTGGTGATGATTCCCATCTACAAGGGGGACGAGCAACTGGCCGAGATCAAAGCCAAGTTCGAGGTGCTGGCCGCACAACTCAAAGCAAAAGGCATCAGCGTGAAGATCGACGACCGTGACCACGTGCGTTCGGGCTTCAAATTTGCCGAATATGAA
>JAVXCD010000200.1:0-1843 GCA_036659655.1 Alistipes sp. | reverse complement strand
AGCTCAAAGCAAAAGGCATCAGCGTGAAGATCGACGACCGTGACCACGTGCGTTCGGGCTTCAAATTTGCCGAATATGAATTGAAAGGCATTCCCGTGCGTCTGGCTATGGGACCGCGCGATCTGGAGAACGGCACCATTGAATTGGTGCGTCGCGACACGTTGGAGAAAACGGTGGTTCCACAGGAGGGGCTTGTGGCGCGTATTGAAGGTTTGATGACCGACATTCAGCAAAATATCTTCCGGAAGGCTCTCGATTTTCGCGCCAAAATGATCACCAAGGTCGAGACGTGGGACGAGTTCAACGAAGTGCTGGATAACAAGGGCGGTTTTGTGCTGGCACATTGGGACGGCACAGTGGAGACCGAAGTGGCCATCAAGGATGCCACGAAAGCCACCATCCGCTGCATCCCCTTCGATGCACCCGACGAGGAGGGCAAATGCGTATTTTCAGGCAAACCATCCCATCGCCGTGTGCTTTTTGCGCGCAGTTACTAAAATCCCGACGGAGGTTTTTTGATTTCCATACGGAAAATTCACACGATCCTCGAGCCTGTCGAGAGGTCGCAAGGTCGTCAGCACCGAGACCTTGCGACCTCTCGACAGGCTCGAGGATCGTAAACGTTTCCAGTTTGAGGCAAATTCAAACAGCTTCTAAATAGAAACAGTTTTTTTGAATCCCATTTGTTTTTGAAATTTTTTATTAACTTTGTGCAGTTTTTAGAGAGATAATTTCAATTTACTCACATAAAATTCACTATTATGGTATCGTACAAAGATTTAGGTCTTGTGAACACACGTGATATGTTTGCAAAGGCTGTCAAAGGAGGTTACGCAATTCCGGCGTTTAACTTCAACAACATGGAGCAGATGCAGGCAATCGTTCAGGCTTGTGTCGAGGCATCATCGCCTGTGATTCTTCAGGTTTCGTCCGGCGCACGCAAATATGCAAACCAGACTCTGCTGCGCTACATGGCACAGGGAGCGGTGGAATATGCAAAGGAACTGGGGCAAAATATTCCGATCGTTCTGCACCTTGATCACGGCAATTCGTTCGAACTTTGCAAGAGTTGCATCGACATGGGCTTCTCGTCGGTGATGATCGACGGCTCGGCACTTTCGTTCGACGAGAACGTGGCACTCACGAAGAAAGTCGTTGAATATGCACACCAATATGATGTTACCGTTGAGGGTGAACTCGGTGTGCTGGCCGGTGTTGAGGATGATGTCGAGGCTGCCTCACACGTTTACACACGTCCTGAAGATGTAGAGAACTTCGTGAAGAAGACCGGTGTAGATTCACTGGCTATCTCCATTGGCACCTCTCACGGAGCCAACAAGTTCAAACCCGAACAGTGCACACGCAACGCCGAGGGTATTCTTGTTCCACCCGAACTGCGTTTCGATATTCTGGAGGAAATTGAGAAGCGAATACCCGGATTCCCCATCGTACTGCACGGATCGTCTTCCGTTCCGCAGGAGTATGTGCACGAGATCAACACCCATGGCGGTGCGCTGAAAGATGCTGTCGGCATTCCTGAGGATCAACTGCGCAAAGCAGCTAAGAGTGCGGTTTGCAAGATCAACATCGACTCGGACGGACGTCTGGCTATGACCGCAGCCATTCGCAAGGTGTTTGTGGATTCGCCCGCAGAGTTCGACCCACGCAAATATTTGGGCCCTGCTCGTGACGAGTTGAAGAGACTCTACAAGCACAAATGCGAAAGCGTGCTGGGTTCGGCAGGCAAAGCTTAGTCCACACAACCCTATGTAAGAGAGGCTCGGAAACTATTTCCGAGCCTCTCTTATTATAACGGGAGTAAGAAACGTTCACGCTCCTCGAG
>JAVXCD010000199.1:0-3182 GCA_036659655.1 Alistipes sp. | reverse complement strand
GATTTATAGGACAAAAACAGAAACAAAAATAGTGCTTAAATAACGTCGGTAACAAATTTAAACAGCTTCTAAAAAACAGGATGCCAAATGGTACGTGGAACAATGGTTCGGATCATTCGATTCTATATAGACGGTTTTCGCGAGATGACCGTCGGTCGCACGCTGTGGCTGATCATCCTGCTCAAACTCTTTATCATGTTTGCCGTGCTCAAACTCTTTTTCTTTCCCGACCGCCTTGCCGGCAAGAGCGAAACACAGAAGAGTGACTACGTGATGGAACAACTAACTCAACCCAAAGAATAACCGCTTATGATCTCTGATTTCTTACAAACTGTCGATTGGTCGCGGGCGCAATTCGCTCTGACGGCCATCTACCATTGGCTTTTCGTCCCGCTCACATTGGGCTTGGCGTGCATTATCGCCATCATGGAGACCGCCTATTACCGTACAGGTGATGAATTTTGGAAACGCACCACCAAATTTTGGATGCGTCTGTTCGGCGTAAACTTCGCTATCGGAGTGGCGACGGGGTTGATCCTCGAATTCGAATTCGGCACCAACTGGTCCAATTATTCTCACTTTGTGGGCGATATTTTCGGTGCGCCGCTGGCTATCGAGGGCATCATGGCGTTTTTTATGGAGAGCACCTTTATCGCCGTGATGTTCTTCGGCTGGAACAAGGTGAGCAAGGGCTTTCACCTCACCGCCACGTGGCTCACGGCAATTGGTGCCAATCTCTCGGCGTTGTGGATCTTGGTGGCTAATGCGTGGATGCAATCCCCCGTGGGCTGCACCTTCAATATAGAGAGCGTGCGCAACGAGATGACCTCCTTCTGGGAGGTGTTGTTCTCTCCTGTGGCAATCAATAAATTTACCCATACGGTCACCTCTTCGTTTGTGCTGGCGGCAGTCTTTGTGATCGGGGTGAGCGCATGGTACCTGCTCCGAGGGCGCGAACGGAAGATGGCCACCCAAAGCATCGGGATCGCCTCGATCTTCGGCTTTGTCTTCGCTCTGCTTGCCGCCTCGACGGGGGATCGGTCGGGGGCAGTGATTGCCAAGGTGCAGCCGATGAAGTTGGCTGCCATGGAGGCTCTCTATGACGGCCGGGAGGGCGCTCCGCTGACGACTCTCGGTATCTTGCGTCCCGAATCCGAACGGACAAACAACGAGGATGCGTTTTACTTCAAAATTGATATTCCCAAACTGTTGTCTGTCATGAGTTTTCGCGATGCTGAGGCCTATGTGGCAGGTATCAACGATCTGGTTGAGGGCAACGCGCAATTCGGACTGATGTCCACCGCCGAGAAGATCGAGCGGGGTAAAATTGCCGTCAACGAACTCTCGCTTTACCGAGCGGCAAAAGAGGCGGGCGACACAGCCGCCATGGCGAAGATTGCTGCAAAATTTGACCCGATGACCCCGCAGGGCGAGGCATTCGTCCGTGATTATTTCGCCTACTTTGGCTACGGCTACCTCAATGCACCCTCCGAGGTTGTGCCCAATGTGCCTCTGCTCTTCTACTCGTTCCGCATCATGGTTGCAGCAGGCCTGTTTTTCATCCTGCTCTTTGCTACGGTGTGGTGGCTGAACCGCCGCGGGCGGTTGGAATCCAACCGATGGCTGTTGCGGGTGATGATCCTCTCCATTCCGGTGGTTTATCTCGCGTCGCAAGCAGGCTGGGTGGTGGCCGAAGTCGGGCGGCAGCCGTGGGCAATTCAAGACCTGATGCCTGTGGGTGTGGCCGCGTCGCGCATTCAGAGCGGTGCGGTGATTACGACGTTTTTCATCTTTTTGGTGCTCTTCACGGCGTTGCTGATTGCCGAAGTGAGCATTCTGTGCAAGCAAATTAAAATAGGTCCCGATAAAGAATAACCGTTATGGATACGCTGACACTTTTACAACACTATTGGTGGTTTCTGATTGCACTGTTAGGTGCTCTCTTGGTCTTTCTGCTCTTTGTGCAAGGCGGACAGGGACTACTCTACGTCATCGGTAAGACCGACGACGAACGCAACATGATTGCCAATTCTCTCGGCCGCAAATGGGAGTTTACCTTTACGACACTGGTGACTTTCGGCGGTGCGTTTTTTGCCTCGTTTCCGCTGTTTTACTCTACCAGTTTCGGTGGAGCCTTCTATGTGTGGATGCTGATCCTACTGGTCTTTGTGCTGCAAGCGGTGGCTTACGAATACCGACGTAAACCACGCAACATCTTTGGCGAGAAGACCTACAATGTTTTTCTGATGATCAACGGATTGCTCGGCCCTCTGTTGTTGGGTACGGCTGTGGGCACGTTCTTTACCGGTGCGAATTTCACCGTAGACCGTTTTAACATGGCCAATATCGGTGGCAATACCACCATTTCGCAGTGGACGACGCCGTGGCACGGACTGGAGGCCTTGACAGACTATCGCAATGTGGCGTTGGGCTTGGCTGTCATGTTTTTGGCGCGGGTGCTGGCATTGCACTATTTTATCAATAACATCGACGATGCCACGTTGCGTGAACGCTCGCGTAAGCGATCCTTGTGTGCCTCTATCCCCTTCTTGATTTTTTTCCTCACCTTTCTGGTGAGCCTGCTCTTCGCTGCGGGATGGACGACAACGGGCGGTGTGATCAGCCTTGAATCCTACAAATATCTGCACAACCTACTCGCAATGCCTGCCGTGACGGCTGTGTTGCTCATCGGGGTGGTGTTGGTGTTGTGGGGCATTGCAATCGGGTGGTTGCGTGGCAGCCGCAGGGCAATTTGGTTCAGTGGCGGCGGCACGATTCTCACGGTGCTGGCTTTGTTGCTGTTGGCCGGGTGGAACAACACGAGTTACTATCCCTCGCTCACCGATATACACTCTTCGCTGACCATCTATAACTCCTCATCGAGTGAGTTTACTCTCACTGTGATGAGCGTGGTGTCGCTGATGATTCCTTTTGTGTTGGCCTATATCTGGTTTGCGTGGCGATCCATCAACCGCACGCCGATTACCAAGGCGGAGGTGCAAGGGGACGATCATCTGTATTAAGAAGCCGGTCAATTAATTCGGAATCTTATACGATCCTCGAGCCTGTCGAGAGGTCGCAAGGACACGGTGTGTTATGCTGAATGAATCAAAATTCACGATCCTCGAGCCTGTCGAGAGGTCGCAAAGACAACACACACGATCCTCGAGCTTGTCGAGAGG
>JAVXCD010000198.1:0-3186 GCA_036659655.1 Alistipes sp. | reverse complement strand
GCGACCTCTCGACAGGCTCGAGGATCGTACATTGTGTTTTCAAAGTCTTTGCGACCTCTCGACAGGCTCGAGGATCGTGCATATTTTTCATCAGCAAGAAATCCCGTTTGATCCTAAGAAACTGTTTTAAATTTATTAATCTCGTTCTTTTCGGCGCTCTCAAATAACTTCGGTAACAAATTCAAACAGCTTCTGAATTTCATCTTGATCCAAAAACCGGGATAAAAATAGCTTTTAAAATTCTTAGAATGCCGTCGAATGAAAGTGATATGAGCCAGAACCAACTTCAAAGAGGACATATCCGGGTTCTGTGCGTAAAAACTTCACGCCACGCTCTGTTTGCACCGATGCCGCGTCTTTGCCGGGAACATAGACCGTAGCGCAGGTGTTCGCAGGAAGAGTGATCTGCCACTCAAAGGCTTCGTTGGATCTCGACCATGCACTCTTGATCTCGCCGCGGACGGAACGATAGGAGGCTGTGACGAAGTCGAGGCCTTTGACCGGATAGGGTTTCATGGTCAGTTGCTTAAAGGCGACAGAGCCTTGAGCATTCTGAATGCCGGCCAGATATTCGTAGTACCAGACAATCAAATCACCTAACAACATGACGTGGTTCACCGAATTCATAGAGGGATCGGCTGTATTGCCATTCCATAATTCCCAAATGGTGGTGGCTCCGTGTTCGATCATGTAGCCCCAACTCGGATAATCCCGGTTTGTAGCCAGACGCAAAGCGATGTCGATGCGGCCATGACGCGTTAGTCCACGCATCAATTGCTGGATCCCCACCAACCCCGTGCTTACATGCCCCTTGAAGTCTACCATGGTTTTGTTCACAATTTGCGCGAATACGGCTTGCTCCGACTCTTTGGGAACAAGGCCGTAAGATAACGAAAGCAGATTTGCAGTCACCGTATTGTTGCTGTAACTTGCTGCTATCGGATCGAAGAACTTCCGGTTGTATGCCTGCTTGACAGCCACGGCCTGTTGTCTAAAATACGCGGTATCGGCAACATGACCTGCCAAGGGTGCAAATTGGGTCATAATGCCCAGCAGGTGGTAATAGGTGGCAGTACTCAATAGAGCACCATCTGTTTTACGTGCAGGATCCAATGAGTGAATGAGTTCCGGTGATTCGGGGGGCATGCACCAATCGCCATAAAAATCTTTTGTGATAATGGAATCGACCATCTGAGTTTCCCGTATGTGGTCCATCCATTTTTTCATTGAGTCGTAATGTTTTTCAATCGGCGCAGTGTTGCCATACCGCTGGTAGAGCATTTGCGCAATGATCAGGTAAGCACTTGGCCATGTGACATCGTCGTTGTAGACCTCCCAGTAGTTGGGTGCAACATCGGAGAGGGATCCATCCGCACGCTGCGTCTCTTCGATGTCCTGCAACCATTTGGCATATAGTAAGTTGTTGTCGAATAGGTAACTCTCTCCCAATGAACCGGCCGCCCGATCACCCAGCCATCCCATGCGTTCGTCGCGTTGCGGACAGTCGGTAGGCATGCCGTGATAATTGCTGCGAATGCCCCAGTAGGCATTGCGGTATATCCGGTTGATGGTTTGATCCGAGGTCTCGAAGTGACCGGTCTCGGTCATTTTATCATACAACACCAATCCTGTAAAATCGGAAAGGGTTGGCGTGCCCGGATAACCGGATATTTCGACATAGCGAAATCCATGATAGACGAATGTCGGCTTCCAGAGATGCTCCTTCTGGTCGGCAAGGGTGTAAATGTCGGTCACCTCTGCACTTCGCAGGTTGTCCATATAAAGAGAACTGTCTGCTTTCAACGACTCGGCAAAACGCAACTTTACGCGCTGTCCGCTTTGGCCATTCTCTCCGCGAACACGCATCGATAACCAGCCGGCCATGTTCTGCCCCATATCTAAAATGTAGACCCCTGAGCGAATTTGATGAATTGATACAGGGCGCAGTGTGTCCATTATTTCGATGTTGGGATTCGCCTGTGCTTCGATTTTTCCACCGGGAGCCGCCACCAATTCGACCGGTAGCCATGTTTGATCTGCATAGCCGGATTTATTCCAGCCGGGCATCTCTTTGCGAGCATCGTATTCTTCGCCGTCAAATTCGTTGTTCGAGCAGATAGGACCTTTCGTTGAAACCTTCCACGACGCATCGCTGACGATAGTTTGCCGGGTGCCATCGACGTACTCGATCTCCAATTGCAGCAGCATTTTCGGAAAACCGAAATGACGAATATCCGACTTCCGCGTCGAGAAATAACGGCCGTTTCCCAGCACGACCCCGATTGCATTCTCACCCGCAACAATCGTTTCGGTGAGATCGAGGGTGTTGTATCGTATTGATTTGTCGTAATCTGTAGGCGCAGGCGACAGTACGTGTGTTCCGATGCGTTGTCCATTGACCGATGCCTCATAAAGTCCTAAGCCGCAAATGTATAACGTGGCTTTGCGCACCGTGCCGGAGGTGTTGAACTCTCTTCTGAAATAGCGTGCCGCCAACCGGGTCTTTCCCTCACCGCGATCCCCCTCAAACTGTTTATCGAGGCCGATCCATTGACCTTTCCACTCGCAGACATCGAGTAACCCTGTGGTCCATTGTGCGATTTGCGACCATTGAGACTTGCCTTTATTGGTTTTTACCTGAACCTTCCAAAAGCAGTTCTCGCGGCTGTGGAGTGGTGTGCCTGCATAAGCGATATAGATTGATTCATCCGACTCTACCCAGCCTGAATCCCACAGATCGCCCCGCCCTTGCTCCAAATGGTGCCGGGAGGAAGCTACCAGAATATGGTAACTTTGCTGCACGACACCCCTTTTGCAGGAGGTGAGTTCCCAACTCAGGTGGGGAGTTCTTGTGCCAATTCCGATTGGATTTTCCAACATTTCACACCGTGGGTGCGAGACAGTCAATGTATTACCGCCGCTACAAGGGGTCACAAATGCCACCGGTAAACAGACCAGTAACATCCAAAAAAATAGGTTCTTCATTGTTACAAAGATACGATTTATTTGGGATCAAGACAATATTCCGGTGGACGGTCTTCATTTTTTTGGATCAAGCGCAAAACCCGGTGGAAAGTGGTAGGTGAAAAGTGGATCAGGCAGAAATACACACACGATCCTCGAGCCTGTCGAGAGGTTGCAAAGGTTACAATGTACGCTCCTCGAGCTTGTCGAGAGGTCGCAAAG
>JAVXCD010000197.1:0-3259 GCA_036659655.1 Alistipes sp. | reverse complement strand
GTGTTGTGGACTTACACTATTATCTTTGCGACCTCTCGACAGGCTCGAGGATCGTGAACGGTTCCTGTTTGAGACAAGTGTAAATCGATCCGTCAACAAGAAATCCCGGTTGATTCATTATTTTGCGCTACTTTCCGCAGCCTGCATGTGTGGATTTTCACCTGTCAAGGTGCGCAGGAAGGTGACAATAGAAGGAATACTCGGATCGTTTTCGGACAACCCTAATTGGTAGCGGAACATGACACCGACGGCGGCCTTGATTGTGCCGGCCGTACCGTCGTGCAGATAGGGCGCCGTGAGTGCTATGTTGCGGAGCATCGGCACTTTCAAACGGGTTAAGTCGAGTGAATCTTTGGTGACTCCATAGAGTCCTTCATCGTCCTCGGTCCATTCGATTTCGGAGGAACGAGAGGCAAAGTAATCCTCCGTAATGCCAATATATTCATAGGATTGTCCGCCCAGACCCTGCCCTACGTGGCAGGTGGCGCAGTCATTCTCTTTGAAGGCTTCGTAACCGGCCAATTGCTCGGCGGTGAGGGCATTGGAGTCGCCTTTGAGGTAGCGGTCAAACGGACAATTGGGAGTAAGCAGGGTCTTCTCAAACTCTTCGATGGCATCGGTAACCGTGGCCTCGGTGATCCCTTCGGGATAGAGGGTTGCGAACTCGGCAACCAGCACCTTGTCGGCTCGCAGGCGAGCCGTGATTTCATCCCACGAGTTTGAACCCATCTCGACCGGGTTGAGTGGGGGCTCGGCAGCCTGCAAGGCCAGTGTGGGAGCATGTCCGTTCCAGAATTGCCCGAAATTAAGCGATGAATTATAGACTGTCGGGGCGTTAATCGTACCGAACTGATTCCGAATACCCTTCGAGGTGCGAAGATTGTCCACACCACCCTTGTCGAGCGGATGACAGAAGGCACACGAAACGGTGTTGTCGCCCGAAATACGGTTGTCGTGATAGAGTTTATAACCAAGCATCACCTTGGCCGAGTCGACCCGCACGGAGCTGATGATGGGCTGGATGGCGTTGTTGGCAAATTGTTTGGCTGCCAATCCCGTAGCAAACCGCTTGGCGCGCGTATCGGCAATCCATTGCATCAACACGCTCTTCTCTTTGTCGTTGAACCCCGTGCCCCAATGGAGGAGTTTATACTCCGTGATAGGCATCGAGCCATTCGACACAGCCTGCTCTATTTTGGCAAGGTCAGCCTCGTTGATCTTGTCTATGGCGGTGCACACCCGTTGCAGATCGACAAAACGCACCGCATGACGCATGTGCCCCCGAAACCACGGCCCTGAAACGGGCAGGGAGGCGTAAAATGGGGCTTCGGCATTGATGTCGTGACAAACCAGACAGTCGTTCTGCTGGATGATCGACACAACCTGTTCGGGAACGGATGCTTCCGCAGGAATGGACTTCCGGAAGTTAAACCGGTAAATTACCGTGACGACAACTGCCACAAGTAAAAGGAGAATTGTAATGGATATTAATCTCTTCATATGCCGTTGGGTTACGTGAGTATGGAACAAATATACTATTTTATTCTCTAATTTGCGTATAGGTGTGCAGGCTTTTTTTTGCTGCGGGTAGGTAGTTGATGCCGTACCAGGTGATCTGAAGAGCCAAAAAAGCAGCAAAAAGCAGAACTACTGCGGTTTTTAGGCGGAGGGGCCAACGCACCCGAAAATGAACGTATGCCAAATAAAGCAGCCAAGTCACGGCAGCCCAGCACTCCTTGGCATCCCATGCCCAATAGTTACCCCATGCTTGTTTGGCCCACACGGCACCCATCAGCATCCCCAGAATGAGTAACGCCGCACCGATACGTGTCAACCGGTCTGCTTTTTCGAACCACGGTGTGCGACCACCCAAAGTGGCTATTCCAAACAGCAAGCCCGCAGCCATCAAGGCATAAGCCACCATGTAGATCACCACGTGGGGGATGAACCATGCGCTTTGCAGTGCCGGCATCAGCGTGGTAGAGTGTATTTCGGGATGCAGGAGGTTGATCAGCGTGAAGACTGAGGCAAGTACAGCGGCGAAAGGAAGCAAAAAACGGTCGTGCCAGCGGAGGTGGAGCACCAAACCAATGGCGGCAATGCAGCAGGAATACCACAGGCGTGTTTCGCCCATCGTGCGCATGGGTGGTCGTCCCAAGGTGTGCCAGAACAGGATGATAAAGAGACCGAAAAGCAACGTGCCGCAGAGAAACAACCCGACACCTGTCCGTTTGCGCCAACAAGCAACGGTTGCACCCGTCAGCCACAGGACAATCGACGCGACACCGAAATAGATAAAAGAAGTCCACGTAATCATGAGCGGCGAAAGATAAAAAGACAAGAACCGACAGCCAACAGCCCCATTCCAAGCCAGACAACCCACAACCACGGATCACGCACCAATAACAGCACGGTGTAGGCATTGTGTGCGCGATCGTAGCTCTCCTGATAGATCGTGTAACCCTTCGTGTGTGCGGGAGCATTGACCTCGATCGGGCAGGCGTGTCCGTCAATCTGTAACTCCGAGCGATATTGGCGTGGCGAGCCATCGTCAAAACAGTCGATCGTAAAGTGGTCAAGTCGCACCTCGAACGGAAGAGGGACAAGTGCACCCTGTGCCGTTTGCGCTACACGAACTGCTTCACCGCGAGGAACAACCATCCGCGCCTGCGTCACATCGGGTGCGCCGAACAGCCCGCCCCACAGGATAAGGAACAACCCCGCATGGTTGAGTAGAAAACCGACATTGCGTTGCTGCAGGCGACGTAGAATCGTTAATTCGAGGTTGGCCATCAGCAGCAATAGCAACACGATAAAGGGATAGGTGTGGTGAATACCCTGCCCCCAAGTGCCCTCAACAGCCATTGCCAGCCCCACAAGCACCAGCCCCACGACAGCCATCGGGATGCCGGAAAGTAGGCGGCAGAGGCGAGATTGCGGATGGTAGAGGTGCAATGCCCACACACTCAGCGCAAAAACCACACCGAGGATCAGAGAGGCCGGGAACTGCCACAACGAAAGATCTGCCTGCCATGTATTCATTGCAACAAATATACGGTTTTTGTGTCGATCTGAAAAGTGTGCCGAATCTATTTTTTTGGGTCAAGTGGTAATTTGGGTTGACGAATCGATTTGCACTTGTCTCACACAGGAACCGTTTTCGATCCTCGAGCCTGTCGAGAGGTCGCAAAGGCACTTGAAAATTCACGATCCTCGAGCTTGTCGAGAGGTCGCAGGGGTACTTGAAATACCCGATCCT
>JAVXCD010000196.1:0-3304 GCA_036659655.1 Alistipes sp. | reverse complement strand
CTTTTAGCTCGCTAAAATCGGATTTATAGGACAAAACTGGGGCGAAAAGAACGAGATGAATAAATTTAAAACAGTTTCTTAGGTTAATTTTAGTTTGCCACAATCAAAATATAGGCTCCAGCGATAATTTTTGTTGGTGGAAATCCCTACACGATCCTCGAGCTTGTCGAGAGGTCGCAAAGACAATCAGCACCGTGACCTTTGCGACCTCTCGACAGGCTCGAGGATCGTACATTGTAACCTTTGCGACCTCTCGACAAGCTCGAGGAGCGTGGACTGTCCCTCGATTCGTGGCAAATGCAAACCTATTCACCCATAAAAACAACTGTTTTATTCATTTGCTGTTAAGGAGTTACAGTCTCTATGACCTCGACATCAGTAACAGTCCAACTGAATAGATCATTGGCGCATTGCTGCCCCAAACTACGGATCTGCGATTGACTGCCGATGCCGGTGAGAATAGCGTTGAAGAAAGCCTCCATCGAATTGTAGGCGGTGTTGATTTTGGATGCGAAGCAGGTGTAGAAGGCTCGTTGTTGCCCATGATCCAACCCTGCGGGCAGTATGCCCTGTGATACGAGCCACGGATAGGGATAGAGGTTGCGCATATTGTGGGCATCTTCATTGAGATTCCCGACGATGGTAGTGACCACAATCTGATCCACGCTGTCGCTCACACCCGGCATCTCGGTGAACGAGGTGTAAACGGGAAACGACATCTCAACGGAGGCAGCCACCTCATCCGAGAAAAGTGCGAATTCGGCATCTGTCAAATTTTCAAGATAGATCATTTGCCGATAGGTGAGTAGGGCATCACGCAGAGATTGGCGTTGCTCCGCATTCCATTGTTGCTGTTGTGTGCAATTTGCAAACAAAGTTGCAAAGAGGAGAAAGAGGGGTACACAGAGAAGAATTTTTTTCATTGTTGCCTTGATTTTAATTTTAAAAACTGTTTTTTACTCTACGAAGAATGCAATCAGTGTGCCGTTTGTGGTAAAAAAAATGCACGCATCTTGCGTCGAATAAAAAAAACGTATCTTTGTGGCATGAAAAATATAGTTTTTGATCTGGGCGGGGTAGTGTTTGCCCGCGATATGAGGAAATGTTCACAGGAATTTATCGATTTTTTTGCCTTTGTGCGTGCCACGCAGATGCCCAAATTTTGGGAGGAGTATGATCGGGGGGCGCTGTCTCTTGATGAGGCCAAAGAGGTGTTGTGTGAAATCAACCATTGCTCACGGGAGACTTGCGATGAATTTGTGCATCTGGGAATACACATGCAGGAGCCGATCCGCGCGACCGAACAGTTGATCGGAGAATTGAAACAAGCCGGATATAAATTGTATGTGCTGTCGAATATGTCGCAGGAATTTATTGCTTTTTTGCGACAAATACCCGTGTACAGCCATTTTGACGGCGAAGTGATCTCGTGTGAGGAACACACGGTGAAGCCCGAACCTCGGATTTACGAAATTCTGCTGAAACGATATGCACTCGATCCCGCCGAGACGCTTTTTATTGATGACCGGGCAGCAAATCTGATTGCGGCAGAACGATTTGGCCTCCACACTCAACTATTCCTACATGCCGATCCGGAAACTTCTTGCCAAGAATTACGACAGCGATTGCTGTGAAATTCAGATTTCCCCTGCATTTGAAACAGCTTCTAAAGCTACACCACCAAAATTCACACATGAACAAGAATGTGTGGCCACCACATTTCTATTTTTTTATTATGAGAATTGCTTTTTCCAGCGCGCGGTCGCGCCCCGAAAGGTAATCTTCGACCGTGGGCGAACAGGGGATGTCGGGACGGATGCCGTCGTTGATAAACGGCTTGCCGCTCACGGGGAAAAGATGACACAGCGTGCAGATTCTGACACAGGCATCGTGCGGCAGGTCGATGACTAACGGCGCACCGGTCGAACCCTCCGTTTGCCGACCGATGATGCGAGGACGATTGGGCAGTTCGTAAAGTTGCACCAAGAAGGTTTCGGCGGCGGACGCGGTGTATTTGTCCGTAAGAATTACGACGGGGCAGCGCAAGTGTTTCGAGCGGTCAATGTGCAAGGTGTCCGACGGCAAGGTTTCGAACGCCCTGTATTGGTAAATGTCCTCGTATTCGGGTCGCCAATTCCCCTGCGCGCGTCCATAGCCGGTAGAAAGACGAGTACGTGCGCCGCCGGTCAGACAGTAATCGGCATCGACAAGATAGGTCATCAGCCGATTGCCGACCAATGAACTGCCACCGGGGCAGTAGCGCAGGTCGAGGATGAGTGCCGAGGCTTGTTTCCCGATGACGTTCAGCATCGAATCGGTACGAGCGGCATCCTTGTCATCGAAAAAACGAAAATCCAACCAAGCGATGTCATCCTTGAGCCACTCCAACGAAACGCGCGCCTTGCGCGGTTTCCGGAATCCCGTCCATTCCCAATACCGACCGTTACGATTCTGGCACTGGTAATAGTTGTTTCGGATGTCGAAAGGCCGCATCGTTCCGTCTTGCTGTTTCAATACACCTCGAAAATGGCTGTTTGGCAACCCCGTTCCGATATATCCGCTGCCGGCAGCGGCGTATTTGGCACTCTCAGAGCCGTGTGCAATTTCAGGGAAGTAGTGTTCTTTCACGTACTCCTGCGCAGGCACACCTTCGATATCGACAAGTTCCGCGCCCAATGCGAGCGAATCGAGCCCCGAAGATTCCCAAAGCCGCGCTATGTAATAACGGTTGCCGATAGTTTCAAACAGAAGCGGGGCAAAGTCGTACACCTCTTTCCACTTGTAGGAATAGTCGGGAATAGAGGTGTGTCCGTCGTTGAAACGCGCGATGTAGCGTTTGAGCAGGTTAAAAAACTCCACATCGTTCTCCGTGGCACTAATTTGGGGCAGGTAGGCACGGTAGAGGCTGTCTTGGTCGAACGTGAGGCGGTCGGCAAAGACGAAGTTGTATTTAAGTTCCGACCACAGGGTACTCAATGCGGCGATTTTTTCATCCGTGGTGTAGTGCTTGGGAAATTCTTTTGTGGTGCGTTCCCCTGCCACAGATCCCAAGATAGAACTAAATAGAAATACAATTAGTAATAATGCATTTTTCATAATTGAACTGTTTTAAGGTTTTAATTTCCCAATTCCAACTGATTCTTCACTAATCCATAATAATACCCCCGTGCAGCGGTAAGTTCCTTGTGCGTGCCCTGCTCGACGATGCGTCCGTTTCTAAAAAGAGAAACTCAAATACGATCCTCGAGCCTGTCGAGAGGTCGCAAGGGCATGGTACTGATTACCTTTGCGACCTCTCGACAAG
>JAVXCD010000195.1:0-3421 GCA_036659655.1 Alistipes sp. | reverse complement strand
CAAGCTTGCTTGATTTGCCGAGAGACGACAGAATTTATGTGAATAACTTCGGTAACAAATTCAAACAGCTTCTAAAAAAGCCTCGAACGATTGTCGTTCGAGGCTTTTTTGTCGAGAGGTAATGTTAGCAAATAATCGTACACCAATTGTGTGTGTCTTCTTTGCGACCGTATTGAATGTCCTGCAATGCGGTATAGAGTGCCATCGAGGTCTTGCCAACTTCGCTGCTGTATTGGTAGATCTTGTTAGTTTGCATATCGAAAATCTTACCGATGGGCGAGATTACAGCGGCTGTTCCGCACGCTCCGCACTCCTCGAACGACTCCAACTCCTCCAATGGAACTTCGCGCTCCTCGACGATCAACCCCATGTCTTGCGCAATTTGGCGCAAACTCTTGTTGGTGATAGAAGGTAGAATGGATGGCGATTTTGGCGTGATGTACTTCCCGTTTTTAATGCCGAAGAAGTTGGCGGCACCGCACTCTTCAATGAATTTGTGCTCTTTTGCGTCGAGATAAAGTACGTTTGAGTAGCCTAATTGGTGGGCATTCTCCATTGAGAAGATGCTTGCGCCGTAGTTACCACCGACTTTCACGTCGCCTGTTCCACGTGGAGCAGCCCGGTCTTGCTCTCGATCAAGAGCCACTGTGATGGGCTTGATGCCTGATTTGAAGTAGGCTCCGACGGGCGATGCATAGACAATCAACAGTGCATCTTTGGCGGGTTTAACACCCAAACCCACGGTTGTTCCGAACAACACGGGGCGCAGGTAGAGCGATGCTCCTGTGCCGTAAGGCGGCACAAAACGTTCGTTGCGTTTCACCACCTCGATGCAGGCTTTGACGATCATGTCGATCGTGGGTACCGGCAGGCAAAGCCGCTCGGCAGAACGTTGCAGCCGGCGTGCATTGTCTTCGACACGGAACAAACGAACCTTGCCGTCAATGCCACGAAAAGCCTTCAGCCCCTCGAATAATTCGATGCCATAATGCAGGCACGAAGCCGACATGTGCATCTTGATATACTCGTCGTCCGTAATCGACATCTCACTCCATTTGCCGTTTGTGAATGTGTAACGAGCATTGTAATCGGTTTTGTGGTAATCAAATCCCAACGAACCCCAATCTGTACTTTCCATTATTTTTTAAGTTTAAAAGGTTTTATTGCCTTCGTTTATTGTTTGCAGTCCATGGATCGGTCTGCGTATGTGTTTATTTTTTTATCCGACCACAGCCCCGCTGTTGACCCGGCTATCCGGTTTCAGCAAGACCAATTTGCCGGATGCATCCTCCCCCATCAGGATCATGCCTCGCGAAAGAATCCCTTTCATCTCCCGCGGCTCCAGATTCACCAGCACCAGTACCTGTTGTCCGACGAGCTCTTCGGGGGTGAAATGCTCTGCGATGCCCGACACAATTTCGCGGGTGTCGATTCCTGTGTCGACGGTCAACTTCAGCAATTTCTTCGTCTTGACCACCTTCTCGGCCGCCAGAATGGTCGACACTCGCACGTCCATTTTCTGAAAATCATCGAATGAAATGCTATCTTTTTGAGGGTCAATAGATTGTACGGTTTCTTCCGCCGCGTTTGCTGCTTTTGTTGCAGCCAACTTATCTAATTGCGCCTGAATAACGTCGTCCTCGATCTTCTCGAACAGCAGGGATGGTGTGCCGATGCGATGACCTGCATCAAGCAGATCCGTGGCTCCCAGCCGCTCCCAGCCAAGGGGTTGAATGTCGAGCATTCGCAGGATTTTTTCCGCCGAGAACGGCATGAACGGTTCAATGGCAATGGTCACATTTGCGGTGATCTGCAAGGCGATATTCAAGATGGTTTTCACCCGTTCGGGGTCACTCTTGATCACCTTCCACGGCTCGGTGTCGGCCAAGTATTTGTTGCCGATGCGTGCCACAGTCATTGCGTCTTTCAGAGCCTCGCGGAAGTGGTAATTCTCAATATTTGCCTCCAGCGAGCCTTTCACGGCCGCCAAGTCGGCCACGGTCTGCCGGTCGTATTCAATCATCTCGCCACGCGGGGGTACGACACCCTCGTAGTATTTCTGCGTGAGCATCAGCGCGCGATTCACGAAGTTACCCAACACGGCAACCAATTCGTTGTTGTTGCGCGCCTGAAAATCTTTCCATGTGAAGTCGTTATCCTTGGTCTCCGGGGCATTGGCGCAGAGCACGTAGCGCAGCACATCTTCTTTGCCGGGGAACTCCTCCAAGTATTCGTGAAGCCATACCGCCCAGTTGCGGGAGGTCGAGATTTTCTCCCCCTCCAAGTTGAGAAATTCGTTTGCCGGGACATTTTCGGGCAGAATGTAGCCTCCGTGTGCCTCCAGCATGGCGGGAAATACGATGCAGTGGAATACGATGTTATCCTTGCCGATAAAGTGCACCATCTTGGTGTCTTTGTCCTTCCAATATCTCTCCCAGTCGGGTGTAAGATCTTTTGTAGCAGATATGTAGCCTATTGGCGCATCGAACCATACATAGAGCACTTTGCCCTCGGCACCCTCCACCGGCACGGGGATTCCCCAGTCCAGATCGCGGCTCACAGCACGGGGTTGTAACCCCAAGTCGAGCCAACTTTTGCATTGTCCGTAGACATTCGACTTCCACTCTTTGTGTCCCTCTAAAATCCATTTGCGGAGGAATCCTTCGTATTGATCCAGCGGCAGATACCAGTGTGTAGTCTCCCGTTTCACCGGCACAGCACCCGAAACGGCACTGTGTGGGTTGATCAGCTCTTCGGGCGAGAGCGTCGATCCGCACTGCTCGCACTGATCCCCATAGGCCTTTTCATTCTGGCAGTGGGGGCAGGTGCCCACGATGTACCGATCCGCGAGGAACGTCTGAGCCTCCTCGTCGTAATATTGCATTGTGGTTTGTTCGATGAATTTCCCCTCATTATATAATTTGCGGAAAAATTCCGAAGCCGTCGCCGCATGTGTGGCGGACGAGGTGCGGGAATAGATGTCGAACGACATGCCCAAATCCCGAAATGCTTTACGGATGATGTTGTGGTAGCGGTCTACTATTTCTTGGGGCGAAACACCCTCTTTGCGCGCTTTCATGGTGATCGGAACCCCGTGTTCATCACTGCCGCATACCGAAATCACGTCGCAGCCCTTCAATCGAAGGTAGCGTGTGTAGATGTCGGAAGGGATGTATACCCCCGCCAGATGTCCGATATGCACGGGCCCATTTGCATAAGGAAGGGCTGATGTTACCAAATAACGCTTGAATTGTTTTGTCATATTAGGAATGAGAAACTGTTAATATCTGTCAAAAATAGTAATTTTTATGCTAAACAAAAAGCGAAAATCTATTTTTAAGTAATAAGAAGCTGTTTTAATTTGTATCAATAATTTTGTTAAGCATAATTTTACAGAATGCGATTTGCACCATTGCTACAG
>JAVXCD010000194.1:0-3439 GCA_036659655.1 Alistipes sp. | reverse complement strand
GAGCGCAAACAAGCTTGCTTGATTTGCCGAGAGACGACAGAATTTATGTAAATAACTTCGGTAACAAATTCAAACAGCTTCTAAAACAGCGTCTTACTCTTCGTCCGTATCGGTGTAAGCCTTCAACAGTTTGTCCTGTACATCGGCAGGAACCTGCTCATAAGAGGCAAATTTCATCGAGTAGGTTGCTGAGCCGGAGGTGAGCGACGACAACGTAGTAGAGTAGCGATACAACTCAGACAGAGGTACTTTTGCATTCAGACGGTCGAAGCCTTTGTCCGATTCCATGCCTTCGATCATGGCGCGGCGATTCTGCAAATCACTCATCACAGCCCCCATATAATCACTCGGAACAAGCACCTCGATGCTATAAATCGGCTCCATAATCTTCGGACCGGCATTGCGGAATGCCTCCTTGAATGCGTTGCGAGCCGCCAGCTTGAACGAGATCTCATTCGAATCTACGGGGTGCATCTTGCCGTCGTAAATAATCACGCGAATATCGCGGGCATACGAACCTGTGAGCGGCCCCTCATCCATTTTTTCCAGCACACCCTTGAGGATCGCCGGCATGAACCGGGCATCGATCGCACCGCCCACAATGGCACTGCAATAGATCAACTTGCCGCCCCACGGCATGTCGTACTCCTCCTTACTCTTCACATTCAGAGTCAGGTCCTTGCCATTGACTTTATACGTTTTCGGTTCGGGCATACCCTCGTAATAGGGTTCGATAATCAGGTGTACCTCACCGAATTGTCCCGATCCTCCCGATTGCTTTTTGTGGCGATAGTCGGCTTGTGCGATCTTGGTGATGGTCTCGCGATAGGGGATCTTCGGTGCTATGTACTCGAAAGCGATCTTATTTTCGGCAGACAAACGCGATTTTAAAATGTTGAGATGATGCTCGCCCTGTCCCTGTATAATCATCTGTTTCAACTCTTTCGAGTATTCAACTAAGATGGTGGGGTCTTCGTATTTTGCGTCGTTCATCAACTTGCCCAACTTCTCTTCGTCGGCTTGCTCTTTGACCTTCACGGCGGCACGGTAACGCGGTTCGGGGAAGACAATGCGATCGACGGTCACCAACGTTGCGGGCGCAGCAAGCGTATCGTTGGTGCGAGTGCCCTTCAACTTGATTGTGCAACCGATGTCACCTGCGGTCAGCTCGGTGACCTTCACCCGGTTCTTGCCTGCCACGGCAAAGAGTTGAGAAATTTTCTCCTTATTACCGGTGCGGGTATTTGTAACCTCCATTCCCTCTGCGAGTTTGCCACGAATAACACGTAGGTAACTGATCTCGCCGATATGTTGCTCCATCTGGCTCTTAAATACGAATGCCACGGTAGGTTGATCCACCTCGGCTGCAATCTCCTCACCCTCAGTGGAGAGGAAGTTGGGAGCCGACAAGGGGCCGGGGGCAACGTTGATAATAAACTCCATCAGACGCTTCGTGCCGATGTCCCGCTTGCCGCTGGCACAGAAAATAGGCATAATTTCGCGGTGTGACAGTCCTATTTTCAGACCTCCGCGTATTTCGTCTTGGTGCAGAGTGCCTTTCTCAAAGTACAACTCCATGAGTGCCTCATCATTCTCGGCTGCCATCTCCACCAACTCCTTGTTGAGTTCGGTGGCTTTTGCTAACTCACTTTCGGGAATATCCAATGCCTCCCGGTGTCCGTCGTTGTCGGAGAAACGGTACATCTTCATCATCAGCACATCTATAAAAGCGTCGAATCCGGTGCCTTGGTTTACGGGATACTGCACAATCACAGGTTTCACGCGTGAAGAGGCTTTGATCGCCTCAACGGTTGCCTCGAAGTTGGCTTTGTCGGCATCCAATTGGTTGATAACACCAATCACGGGTTTTTTCAACACTCGGGCGTAGCGTGCCTGAATCTCACTGCCGACCTCCCAACCGTTTTGGGCATTAAAAAGGAAAATACCGACATCGGCCACCTTGAAAGCGGAGAACAGATTTCCACAGAAATCGTCCGAACCGGGACAGTCTATGATGTTGAGTTTACGATCCATAAACTCGGTGAAGAGGATGGTCGAATAGATTGAGCGTTTGTACTCATGCTCAATATCCGAGTTGTCCGAGAGCGTGTTATTCGCCTCGATACTACCCCTGCGGTCGATCACCTTACCCTCGAAGGCCATCGCTTCGGCAAGGGTAGTTTTCCCCGTGCCGGGAGCACCAATAAGAACGATGTTCTTAATCTCTTTCGCTAAATAGTTTTTCATATCCGGTATAGTTTTAAGGTTTTCCTGCAATTTCCCCTCTTCTCCACGGACAGCACGGGTGGTTGACTCCCGCTACTGCATCCGAAAGAAGTGGATTTCTTTCGATACTGCGACTATAAATATACGGAAAATTTCAGATAAACAAGCGGAGACACGAAAAAATCGCCTGTAACGCGCGTTTTTAGTAATTTAACGATCCGGGATTCAGTCCTGTCAATTGTGCGACAGCGCGCCGGCCCTCCGCACCCAACGAAAGAGAGTAGTCGTTGACAAACAACGCAATGTGGGCATCAATCACCGCGTCGTCCATCTCCTGTGCATGTTCTTTTATATACGTGCGGGAGACGGCGGGATGTGTAAAGGCATACTCGATACTTCGGTGCAAAAGCCGTTCAAATTTTGCTCGCAACTCACTCGACAGGTCTCTTTTCATGACGATAGCTCCCAATGGCAACGGAAGTGCCGTAGTTTGTTCCCAGCATTCACCCAAGTCGGCTACCAACTCCAAGTTGTGCTCTTTGTAGAGAAAACGCCCTTCGTGGATCAGCACACCCGCATCGAATGCACCTCGCTTCACCGCCGAGGCAATTTCGGAAAACAGCAGGGGTGTTTTGGTCTCAATTTGGGGAAAGAGCCGCGTCAGCAGCGCATTAGCCGTGGTCTGAAGACCCGGTATAGCCACCGTGCGGATGGGATCTGTGGCTCCTTGTCGCCGCACCAGCAACGGACCGTTGCCACGCCCAAGAGCCGAACCGCTGTCCAGCAAGGCGTAGTCTGCCACAATCTGTGGCAACATGGCGTAACTAATTTTGCTGATGTCGGCCTCTCCGCGGGCAACTCCCCGATTCAACTCCTCAATGTCAAAATATCTCGCCTCGAAGGTCATGTCCTCCGGATCGATGCGTTGATTAACGATCGCGTCGAACATGAAGGTGTCGTTAGGACACGGCGAGATATGTAATTTCAAGTGGGGCACAGGTGTGTAGTTTTGCAATAACAAAGATACAAAACATTCTCAGAAAAAACAGATTCAATCCGAATTTTAGAAGCGGGATCTCATCTCGATCGAGTTGTCTTCAATTTTTTTTATTGTTGCAAGGAAATCCAGTGGCTTTACGACTGTTCAGCAGGACCTATTTGTGCCCTACACGATCCTCGAGCTTGTCGAGAGGTTGCAAAGAACACAGTTTTC
>JAVXCD010000193.1:0-3469 GCA_036659655.1 Alistipes sp. | reverse complement strand
CTCTCGACAGGCTCGAGGATCGGGTAGAATTGCGCACGTTACCCTTGCGACCTCTCGACAGGCTCGAGGATCGTGTATTGTGTTTCCAGTGTACCTTTGCGACCTCTCGACAAGCTCGAGGATCGAGTAGAATTGCACGCATTGTCCTTGCGACCTCTCGACAGGCTCGAGGATCGGGTAGAATTGCGCACGTTGCCTTTGCGACCTCTCGACAAGCTCGAGGATCGGGTAGAATTGCGCACGTTGCCTTTGCGACCTCTCGACAGGCTCGAGGATCGTGTGGAATTGCACGCATTGCCTTTGCGACCTCTCGACAGGCTCGAGGATCGTGCATTGTGCATTGTGCATTGTGCATTGTGTTTCCAGTGTACCTTTGCGACCTCTCGACAGGCTCGAGGATCGGGAACGTTTCCTGTTTGAGCAAACCCCTACACGATCCTCGGGTCTAATTTATTTTTTCCACCGGGTTTTGCACTTGATCCGCAATATGATTGCATGTCACTACGCAGGGTGTAGTAAATCGGATCACGCGGTAAATCGACCGGGAATCGGATAAGCAAGCGCATACAGAATCACACACATATCTGATTATCAGCATTTTTCATGGATTACACCATCCGCACACCTCGTCGTTGTTTGTTGATTGACACACTGCAACTGGGGGCTGTTGTAAAATCTGTGTACGAGGTATTGTAAATTATTTTCGTATTCGGGGCATATAAACTCGTAAATTTTGTTTAATTTTGAAAAATTATTTACTGGTTTCATTGCAGCATTATTAGACACATCAATACAATGACAATCAGCAAACTAACTAATATTTACGGTCTCTTTTTTGCGACTTATTTGCAAATTTTAAAACAGCTTCTTAATTTGCATTACAAAATAATTTTGTTAACAATTCAAGGCAGCCTCTAAATACAGATATAACAATGTACCCAATACTTGAAAAGAAACTTCTCGCCGAGGGAATCTACCTGATGCGGGTTCTTGCTCCGCGTGTCGCACAATCGGCTCTGCCGGGGCAATTTGTGATTGTCCGCGCCGACGAATTCGGTGAGCGGATTCCGCTGACCATTGCCGATTACGATGCCACAGAAGGCAGCGTTACGATCGTCACGCAGGCCATCGGAGTCTCTACACGTAAAATCTGCGCGTTGGAGGCTGGTGAGGCTCTCACCGATGTAGCCGGTCCATTAGGGCACCCCTCTGCGTTTGTAAAAACACCCTTGGAGGAGTTGCGCCGTCAGCACTTTCTCTTTGTTGCAGGCGGTGTCGGCACCGCTCCGATCTATCCGCAGGTCAAATGGCTCAAAGCACATGGCGTGAAGGCCGATGTGATTGTCGGTGCAAAAAACAAGTCGATGCTGATCTACACAGAACTCATGCGCGAAGTGGCTGAGAACCTTTATATCGCCACGGATGACGGCAGCGAGGGATTTCACGGCTTGGTGACCGACCGGATCAAAGAACTGATCGACATAGAAGGGAGACACTACGACATCTGTGTGGCCATCGGTCCGATGATCATGATGAAATTTGTGTCGCTGACCACACGTTCTTACCACCTCAAAACCATTGTCTCGCTCAATGCGCTGATGGTGGATGGCACAGGTATGTGCGGAGCCTGCCGTGTGAGTGTGGGCGGTAAAACGTTCTTCACCTGTGTCGACGGCCCGGAGTTTGATGCGCATCTGGTTGATTTCGACGAGGCGATGCGCCGTCAGGGCATGTATCGTACACAGGAGCAGCGTGCCCTTGCGATCATGGCGGAGCGTGCCGCAGGACATCAATGTAAAATAGGATTAGACAAATAAATCATGGCAAATAAAATACCGCGTGTTCCTGCACGCGAACAAGATCCAACCATACGAGCCACCAATTTCGAAGAGGTGTGCTACGGTTATAACCTCGCCGAGGCATCACAGGAGGCATCCCGTTGTCTGGATTGTAAGAATCCCCGCTGTGTAACGGCGTGTCCCGTGTCGATCCGTATCCCCGACTTCATCCGTCAAGTGCTGGCGGGCGACTTCACTCAGGCAGCGGCCGTCATTGCCGAGGACAGTTCGCTGCCCAGCATCTGCGGGCGCGTATGTCCGCAGGAGAATCAGTGTGAGGGTGCTTGCATCCTCGGTGTCAAGGGAGAACCGGTGTCCATCGGTAAATTGGAGCGTTTTGTCGGCGATTGGAGTATCGAACATGGCGGCACGTCGGTGACACCCGCGCCGCGCAACGGACATAAAATCGCCGTGGTTGGCAGTGGTCCGTCGGGACTGGCCTGTGCGAACGATCTCGCAAAATTAGGCTATGAAGTGAAGATTTTCGAAGCTTTGCATAAGTTGGGTGGGGTGTTGGTCTATGGCATTCCCGAATTCCGCCTACCCAAAGAGCGGGTGGTCGCCAAGGAGATTGAGGCGGTACGCAAATTGGGCGTTGAGATCGAAACAGATGTTATTGTCGGACGCACGGTGACCATCGACTCGCTCATGGACGAAGAGGGTTATTCGGCCGTATTTATAGGTTCCGGAGCAGGCTTGCCTCGTTTCATGAACATTCCGGGTGAGAATCTCAACGGGGTGGTGTCGGCAAATGAATTTCTGACGCGGACAAATCTGATGAAGGCCTACGACACAGACTTCGACACCCCGATCTATGTCGGCCGCCACGTGGTGGTAGTCGGTGGCGGCAATGTGGCGATGGATGCGGTACGCACGGCCAAGCGGCTGGGGGCGGAGGCTACGATTGTCTATCGCCGCAGCGAAATCGAACTGCCGGCTCGTGCGGAAGAGGTACACCACGCCAAGCAGGAGGGGATTCACTTCCGCATGCTGACCAATCCAACGGCCATTCTGGGTACGGATAAGGGCTGGGTGCAGACGTTGAATTGCGTGGAGATGGAGTTGGGTGCGCCCGATGCCGACGGACGACGTTCGCCGGTTGAAAAGGCCGGTTCGGATTTCGAGATCGAATGCGACGTGGTTATCATGGCTCTGGGGACATCCCCAAATCCGTTGTTGGCCGCTACAACCGCAGGGCTGGAGTCCAACCGTCGCGGTTGCGTAGTGGCAGATGAGCAGGGTGCTACGACCCGCAAAGGCATCTTTGCCGGTGGCGATGCCGTCACAGGTGCGGCTACGGTGATCCTTGCCATGGGTGCGGGACGTACGGCAGCCAAGGCCATCGATGCGTATGTGAAATCACTGGAGTAACCGTTTCGGCGTGCTCAAACGGAGAAGATAAATCCTCATTTAGCTCGCTAAAATCGGATTTATAGAACAAAAATACCTCTCAAAATTCTTAGGAACGATTTTTTCTAAATCACCCGATCCTCGAGCCTGTCGAGAGGTCGCAAAGGCACGGTGCTGATTGCCCTTGCGACCTCTCGACAGGCTCGAGGATCGTGTGGGTGTTTATACGATGAAAAGATTTTTCTTTGTCTTTTTGTCTTGTCAAAAGGACGAAAACCGCC
>JAVXCD010000192.1:0-3456 GCA_036659655.1 Alistipes sp. | reverse complement strand
A
This sequence comes from Alistipes sp., assembly GCA_036659655.1. GTDB lineage: Bacteria > Bacteroidota > Bacteroidia > Bacteroidales > Rikenellaceae > Alistipes. Next base: position 3,455 of record JAVXCD010000192.1, on the reverse strand, counting down.
AACTCTAAGAGGGGCGGTTTTATCCCTTATTTTCCGCCAAAAATTGTTTGGGTGATAATGCCCGTGGCACCTTGATGGTGAGTGGTGTAGTCTTTAGCAATACGGCTGGTCTTGGCCAGAAAATCCTCGTTATCACGTAAGGGGGTGAACCACGCCCGCAGTTGGTCGTAATCGGCAATGGTGTGGGCGGCTCCCATGGTCACCAAATCGCGTGCCTCCTTGAATTTGTGATAGTTCGGACCAAAGGCAATCGGTAGCGAGAATGTGGCGGCTTCCAATGTGTTATGAATGCCTACGCCGAATCCGCCCCCAATATAGGCCCACGAAGCATATCTGTAAACAGAGGATAGCAGTCCCATCGTATCAAGGATCAGCAGTTGCTTGGTGCCATAGCCCGTGCGGGAGGTGCAGCCCGTATAGCGCAGGCTGCCGTTGTGACATTCGGCGATCAGGTGCTCAATGCGCCCCTCCTCCATTTCGTGTGGAGCGACGACAAATTTCACGTCCGGATTGTCATTCATTAGGCGGATCAGCAACTCCTCGTCGGGTGCCCACGTCGAGCCGGCGACAAAAAGCCGTTTGCTGCCTTTGAATTGGTCGATGATGTCGACGCGCTTGGCTGTGGTGGCGAGGTCGGCCACACGATCAAAGCGAGTGTCTCCCGCTACGACGACATTGTCGAAGCCCAATTCGGCCAGTAGGCTCTTCGACTCGTTGTTTTGGACGAACATGGTGTCGAAACTTTCGAGAGCCTGCCGCCACATTCCGCCGTAGGGACGAAAGAAAATCGAATTGCGACGGAAGATAGCCGAGACAATGTAGGTACGCACCGCACGACGGCGTAACTCCAAGAGCAGGTTGATCCAAAATTCGTATTTCACGAAAATGGCGATTTCCGGGTGTGCCAAATCGAGGAATCGTCGTGCATTGGCAGGCGAGTCGATCGGCAGGTAGAAGATGTAGTCCACACCTTTGTAGTTCTTGCGGATTTCATAGCCCGAAGGCGAGAAAAACGTCAATAGTAATTTGTATTCGGGATGTATTTTGCGAATTCGTTCAATGATTGGACGACCCTGCTCGAATTCACCGAGCGAAGCCACATGAATCCAAATGATGCGAGCGGAAGGATCTATGGTCTCCTTCATGCGCTTGAAAATGTCTTTACGGCCCTCGATCCAAAGTTTGGCTTTCGGGTGTCTTGGTGCGACCAACCGAATAGCCAACACATAGATAAAAAGACCAAAATTATATAGCCACATCAGCAATGAGGTGTTTGTGGGTTTCTTAATTTAATTTGGCAAAGGTAGTATTTTTTGCTAAAAAAGCAAAATTACCAGTTGTATTCCATTGCGTTCTCGATAAAACGAACGGTGAATGTGCCGTCGGGGTGTGCATCTATGGCGGCAAGATCAAATTGCGGTTCGAGGTTCGTCGGATGTTGCGTCAAATAAGTTGTGGCTGCGTGGCTTAGAGAGCGAAATTTCTGCGGTGTGATAGCCTCTTCGGGTGTGGTCAGTCCATCCGCACGACGTGTCTTGACCTCCACGAAATGCAGTGCATCCCACTTGCGGGCAATGAGGTCTATTTCGTAGTGTCCGTTGCGCCAGTTGCGGGCGCAGATCTCGAAGCCGTTGCGGCGCAGCCACTGCTCGGCAGCCTCCTCGCCGCAACGTCCTCTGTCTGCTGTTTGATTTAACATAGTCCCACGTGATTAATGACTGACCGTGCCGAGAACTTTGGGATCGTGCTTATACTTGAAGACGATGGCGAAGATCACAGCCACCACCAGCGAGTAACCGGCGAAGATAAACCATGAATTTGGCCACTTGTAGAGGTCTACAATCACGCCGGCGGCATACGAACCCATGAAGGCACCGAACCCATTGGTCATAATCATAAAGACACCCTGTGCCGAGGAGCGGAACTCACGTCCGGCCTCTTTCTCGACGAAGAGCGATCCCGAAATATTAAAAAAGTCGAAAGCCACACCGTAGACGATCATCGAGAGCACAAGGAACGAAGCGCCCGATCCCGGATTGCCAATGCCGAAGAAACCGAACCGAAGCACCCATGCGAACATCGAGATCAACATCACTTTTTTGATGCCGAAGCGTTTGAGAAAGAATGGAATAAGCAGAATACACAACGTCTCCGACATCTGTGACAAGGATAGGAGAATCACCGAATGTTTCACGATGACCGAATTGGCATACTGTGCCTGCTCGCCAAAACTCTGAATATAGGAGTCACCGAAGGCGTTGGTGATCTGGAGCGACGCACCTAAAAGCATCGAGAAGATGAAGAATATGGCCATGCGCTTCTCCTTGAAGAGGGCAAAGGCGCGTAAGCCGAAGGTGTCGACCCACGATTGTTTCACCGTAGAGCGTGCTACAATGCTGCAATTGGGCAGCGTAAACGAGTAGACGGCCAGCATACAGGAGAGTGCCGCCGAGACATAGAGTTGACCTGCTGTGAGTTTGATCGGCAGGTCTCCTATGTGAATAATATCCACAAACCACATGGCGCAGATGAAACCTACCGTGCCCCATACGCGGATGGGCGGGAAGGCCTTCACAGCCTCTAACTTTGCCAAATCCAGCGCGTTGTAAGCCACCGAATTGGAGAGGGCAATGGTGGGCATATAGAACATCACACTCAGCAACATCAACGTATAAAGAGGACCATATTGGGTCTGTGTAGCGGCTGCCACCAGAAAGCAGGCACTGATAAAATGACACATGCCTAAGAGTTTCTGGGCAGGGATCCAGCGGTCGGCAATGATACCCATTACCGCCGGCATAAAGAGGGACGCAATACCCATGGTCGCAAAGAAACTGCCGATTTGCAATCCCGAGAAATCAAGGCCACCGCCCAGATAGGCACCCAGCGAGATCAGCCACGATCCCCAGATTGCGTATTGCAGAAAATTCATTACGATAAGGCGAAGTTTAATACTCATAATCAGTTGATTTTATGTAATTTTTAGTTTTAGGTAGCGGGGATTTATGAATACATTAAAGCAAATGTACAAAAAAAATTGATAATTTCTTTGAAATAGAAAAATAAAGTCCTACTTTTGCATCACCAAAATCACTGAGCTATGGTGTAATGGCAACACTACAGATTCTGGTTCTGTCATTCTAGGTTCGAGTCCTGGTAGCTCAACAAGAGGTCAACGAAGCCCTGCAATCTAATAGATTGCAGGGCTTTTTATGTTAGAAGCTGTTTAAATTTAGGATCAATCGGGATTTCTTGTTGGTGGATGGGTTTGCACTTGTCTCAAACCGAAAACGTTCACGATCCTCGAGCCTGTCGAGAGGTCGCAAGGTCACTTGAAAGTACCCGATCCTCGAGCTTGTCGAGAGGTCGCAAAGACTTTGAAACCACAATTCACGATCCTCGAGCCTGTCGAGAGGTCGCAAGGTCAACGTGCTGATTGACTTTGCGACCTCTCG
>JAVXCD010000191.1:0-3477 GCA_036659655.1 Alistipes sp. | reverse complement strand
GGGAACGATTCCAGTTTATGTCTAGTACAAACCTACCACTAACAAGAATGATAACTGAGCCCGGTTTTTGTTCTGCAAATCCGATTTTAGCGAGTTTGATGAGGATTTACGGGGCAAAAAGAGCCGAAAAGGACAAGATTAATAAATTTAAACCAACTTCTTACCAACGAAAATTTGTGCAGAGGAGTTATTCACTGATTTTTTTGTATTTTTGTAAAATGGATTTTAAACTCGTATCGGATTACGCCCCCACCGGCGACCAACCAGAGGCGATCTCGCAACTCGTAAGCTCCATAGAGCACGGCTCGAAACACAACACACTCTTGGGTGTTACGGGTTCGGGCAAGACTTTCACGGTGGCCAACGTCATCCAGCAAGTCAATCGTCCGACACTGGTTTTGAGCCACAACAAGACGCTTGCAGCGCAATTATACGGTGAGTTTAAGAATTTCTTCCCCGAAAATGCCATCGAGTATTTCGTCTCCTACTACGACTATTATCAACCGGAGGCCTACCTGCCGGCCAGCAACACCTACATCGAAAAAGACCTCTCGATCAATGCTGAGATCGAGAAAATGCGCCTAAGCACCACCGCGACCCTTCTATCGGGACGCAGGGATGTGATCGTCGTATCGAGTGTGTCGTGTCTCTATGGTTGCGGCAACCCTGCCGATTTTCACGCCACCTGCATCTCGATCAAAGTGGGCGAAATCGTAAGTTACAAGCACTTCTTATACAAACTGATAGAGGCTCTTTACACCCGCACCGAGCGGGACTTGGCTCCGGCAACGTTTCGCATCAACGGGGACACAATCGACATCATGGCGGCCTTCGGAGAGTTCGGGAATCAATGTTTTCGTGTGATGTTCTTCGACAATGAGATTGAAGCGATCCACAGCATCGACCCCGTCACCGGACAGCGACTGTTCGAGTTGGAAACCCTGACGCTCTACCCTGCCAACCTTTTCGTCACGACCAAGGAACGCATCAACACCGCCGTGCAGCAGATCTATCTCGACATGGGCAAACAGATTGCCTTCTTCGAGGGAGAGGGACGTATTCCCGAAGCGCAGCGACTCAAGCAACGTGTGGAATACGACCTTGAGATGATTAAAGAGTTGGGGTACTGCTCCGGCATAGAGAACTATTCACGTTATTTCGATGGGCGAGCCCCCGGCACACGCCCCTTCTGCCTGCTCGATTACTTTCCCAAAGACTACATGCTGGTGGTGGACGAGAGCCACGTCACCCTGCCGCAAGTGCATGCCATGTATGGAGGAGATCGCGCACGCAAGGAGAATTTAGTGGAGTACGGATTTCGCCTGCCCGCAGCCAAAGACAATCGCCCGTTACGCTTCGAGGAGTTCGAGCAACTGCAAGGCACCTCGATCTATGTCAGTGCCACCCCCGCCGACTATGAACTGATGAAGAGCGAGGGTGTCATCGTCGAACAGATGATCCGCCCAACAGGATTAGTAGATCCACCGTTGGAAGTGCGAGTGACGCACAACCAGATTGATGACCTGTTAGAAGAGATAGACAAACGGGTTAAAACCGAAGATAAGATCCTGATTACCACCATCACAAAACGTATGGCCGAAGAGTTGTCGAAATATTTCGATCGAGTGGGTGTTCGCAATCGCTACATACACTCCGACATCGACACCTTGGAGCGCATCCAGATTTTGGAAGATCTTCAGGCAGGATTATTTGACGTGTTAGTGGGGGTGAATCTGCTGCGAGAGGGTCTCGACCTGCCCGAAGTGGCTCTCGTGGCCATCCTCGATGCCGACAAAGAGGGTTTTTTGCGCAACGTGCGTTCGATCACTCAGATTGCGGGACGCGCCGCACGCCATTCGCAGGGCAACGTCATCCTCTACGGCGACCGATGCACAGACTCGATGTACTTCGCCATTGAGCAGAGCAATCGTCGACGCGAAAAACAAGTACGTTACAACATGGAACACGGCATTTTACCCCGTCAAGCACAGCGCAGCGGCACGGGACGCAGTACACTCTTAGCAAGTAAAGTCGACACTTCGACGATCGACATGAACGTATATCCTATTGACGAGCAACACTATGGCATTGCGGCCGACGTACAAAGAACCTATGCGGCAAGTGAAAATATAGATGCTCTGCTGGCCAAGGCAAAAGAAGATATGGAGCGGGCGGCAAAATCACTGGACTTTCTCGCCGCAGCAAAATTTCGCGACCGCATGTACGAATTGCAGAAATTAAAGGAAAATAAATAGACTCACGCGCGCATCTCAAGCCTGTCGAGAGGTCGCAGAGTCATTTGTCTTTATCCAAAACGATCTCCGCGTGTCATCCGGAACGTAGTGAAGGATCTGAAAACAAATAAATTATGGAACAGAAAAAACGAGATCAATTTCTTGAGTTATGGCATCGTTATTTTAACCATGCCGAATTGCCGATCACCTTCGAATACACCAACGAACTGCACGGCCTCCTCCCTGAGCCCCAACTCAGCCGCCACCGCTGCATCATCGGGCAACTGATCAAAGCCCGCAACGGCCGCACGCTCTGTCTCGATGCCGCTTCACTCAGCTGCCGCGGGGGTGGCCGCTACCTAAGTTTCACCGATCACATGTTCCCCCATTTCGAACAGTTCATTTCGCACGATAGTGAGGGACAGGGCGAGCGTTATCGCCGCACGCCGGAACAGGTGCACGACTTCATCACCGCCCTGCCGATACTGCCCATTCGTGGGCGGAATCTCGTCATCAAACGGTGGGATAAACTGGCGGAGACAGATCGTCCCGACGGCGTGATTTTCTTTGCCGAACCGGATGTGCTATCGGGACTTTTCACCCTTGCCAACTTCAACTGCGGACGCACCGACGGAGTTATCACCCCCTTCGGTGCGGGTTGTACCTCAATCTTTTATCACGTCTATCGCGAACAGGTCGAAGGGACAAACCGCGCCATACTCGGAATGTTCGACCCATCAGCACGTAAATGCGTGAAGAGCAACCTCTTGTCGTTTGCCTTTCCCTACAATAAATTCACGGAGGTCATGGATTACATGGAAGAGAGTTTCCTCTCCACCCGCAGTTGGGAGATCGTTCGGAGACGGATAAAATAGATTAAGAAGCTGTTTAAAGAGAAATCGGCTTAATGGACAAAAAGCAGGATGAAATTAGGCTAAACATTGAATAATGGACAGAAAGTAGGATTATTCATCTGTAAGTTCCTTTGAAATAAGCATCTATAAATATCATTCAATGTTTTATTGAAAGTCCATTGTGGTTTCGGAGTTTGGTCTTTAAGTCGGTAAATTTACCCTCTAAACCATTGTTTGTGTTTGGAATTCCACGCTCACTCCAATCGTACCAAGTCCACAGATAAGGCATATTGCGTTTTATGCTCAAATAAGCGCTACGCAACTTATGGTGAGTATAATGAGTTTTGCCTGTCTGCCGATCCACAGTTCGCTCTTTAAGAAAGTCAGCC
>JAVXCD010000190.1:0-3501 GCA_036659655.1 Alistipes sp. | reverse complement strand
GAATAAGGTAGTCATTTGTGGTCATAAAAGAATCCGAACTCTCGGAGTTTCAAAGCGTTATGCTATATAACTAAAAGAAAATGAGGTGGTTGCAATAACTACCTCATTCTTTGCGGAGAGGGAGGGATTCGAACCCCCGGTACAGTTACCCGTACACCGCATTTCGAGTGCGGCACGATCGACCACTCCGCCACCTCTCCTCAGTCGTTCCCGGCGTAAAAGATCTCGTTCGGGAGTGCAAATATAAACATTATTTTCTTTTGTCCTATTATCAAACCAAAAAAAATCAATCGGCGAAGTGTATTTTTGTATCCATTGTCAAATTATTCGTATCTTTGCGTAGTTGGAACGAGATTGTATGCAGGTAAAAAACATCTTGTCGAGATGTGAAAAAATGCTATTGCAGCAGATAAATACTAAAACGGTACGATTTTCGTTTACAATTCGGATAATTAACGCAAATACGATATGCGCTATGAAAAAAATTAAAATTTTAATCGGGACATTGATTCTGTCGATCGGATTCGCAGGTTGCACCTCTGGCTATTATAAGTCAAGTAGTGCCGTCTATGATGATCTGTATGAGACACATGACAAGGTTGCTATCGCGAAAAAGCAGCAGGCGCAGGCTGAGGCTCAGAAGGCGGCGGCCGATGCGCGTCGTGCCGAATGGGAGGCTCGGCTGGCGGAGGCCCGGGCATCGGAGGCGGAGTCTTCTTACTACAATACTACCAGTGCCAACCCCTACGAGGAGGTGCTGGCAGACTCTTACGAGAGTGCTTATGCGCGTCGTTTGCGGGGTTTCGAATCGGCAAGTTATAACATGCCGTCGAGTTATTACGATTTCCGCTACGGAAGTTCATTTAACTATGTAACTGCTTATGATCCTGCATTTTATAATGTAGTTGTCATGGGCGATCAGGTGTGGGTTGAACCCCGCTATATCACTTCTATGTTCGGCTCATGGGGACGTTCGTCGCTCTATAACAATTCGTGGTATTTCGGTTGGGGTGGTTACGCACCTTCTTATGCGTGGTGGGGTTATCCGCGTCACTCGTGGGGTGACTGGAACTGGAATATTTGCTATAATCCCTATTACAATCCATGGTGGGGTTGGGGTGGTCCTTCGTGGGGGCATCCTCATTATCCGGGCTGGGGATCGGGCTGGAATCCGGGACACGGGTCAAACTATACGTCGAACATTGTGCGTCGTCCTTCATCCTACACTTCGCCCTCATCGGGTCGTCACTACGGACAGTCGGTGGGCGGATCGACGTTCAACCGCAACAACAACAGCGGGAACAGACAAACTTTCGGGGTGCGTAATTCCGACCGCAACAACAATAGCGGTCAGACCTTCAATCGTGGCAATAGCACCACTTATAATCGCAATAACAGCGGTTTGAGGGGTGAACGCGGAGGCACAACGTCGTACAATCGAGGCGATAGTTACAACTCCAATAATTCGGGTAGTTCGTCATTCAATCGTGGCAGTTCGTCCGGCTCATCGGGTGGTGGCTCCTTCGGTGGCGGTGGTTCTTCTTCGGGCGGCGGCGGTGTGAGCGGTCGTAATTCGGGAGGTCGTTAAACCATAAAAATAAGCGTATTATGATGAAACGTTTTGGATTCATTACCATGCTATTGACGCTGCTTACGGTGTGGTCAGTGTCGTCACAGAGCCTGCAAGTAGGCGGCTTGATGGTAGATAAAGATATTCTGATGCCCAACGACATGTTCGAGTTGTCGCAAACGCAGTTTAATTTCGGCACGGCGCGCTCGATGGCCATGGCAGGTGCTTTCACCTCGCTGGGTGCCGATCTCTCGTCGATGTCGATCAATCCGGCCGGTCTGGGTATGTACCGTCGGAACGAAATTTCGATCACGCCGCTCATGACCTTTGAGCAGTCGAAAAATAGTGCGGCGAATTACGGTAAGAATAGCACAAACCGCTTTTCTGTGGGTAACTTCGGTGTGCTGATTAATGCCTATGAAGGTTCGGGTGCGCTGGTGAGTTTGAACATTGGTGTGGGCTACAACCGCCTGACGGATCTCAATTACAACTATTCGTTTCAGCAGACGGGTAACATCGTATCTATGGCTGATATGTTCTCCAAACAATTGGATTACAGCGGGCTGAAGGCGAACGATCTGATGGGGGACAACCTCCATTGGGGTAATGTCAGCACAGGACTGTGGCCTGCGGTATTGGGCTATAAAACAGGTCTCACGGACAATCCGGGGAGTACAGGCCAATGGAGTCCGACGTGGATTGGGGGTAACCGCACACACGAAGGTATTGACATTGGGCAGTACGCTACTGTCGAGAGCCGTGGCTCGGTGGGCGAATATACCATTTCGATGGGTGCCAACATCAACAACAAATTGTATATAGGTGCTACGTTGGGTATTCTGAACGTACATCAGGAGAAAAATTACTATTACAGCGAGGATTACACCTATCCCGGCAAAAGCCCCGTCAATCCCGAAGGGAAGGCCGATATTCCGTTCCAGTTGCTCCATTCGCACCTGAATCAAACTTCGATTGTGGATGGTACGGGTGTGAACTTCAAGTTGGGCATCACCTATCGTCCGATCAAGAATCTGCGTATCGGTGTCGCTGTGCACACGCCGACTTACTACTCGCTGGAGCGTAAATACCAGGGAGCCATGGCTTCGAAAAGTTATTCGAACGATCCGGCCTATAAACCGGGGCCTGATGACTACCCGAAACCGGATAAGAACGGCTATATTCTACTCGATGCGGAGTCGCCCGTGTTGGTGGATGACGGGTCGAACAGATGGTCATTTATCTCGCCCACACGCCTGTTGCTGGGCGCCTCCTACACCTTTGGTGAGTTTGGTCTGATCTCTGTGGACTATGAGCGCGACTGGTATAACGGCATCCGCATGAAAGATTCGCCGATTGGTAACAAGGCGATGTACAACGATACGTTCAGTTCGACATTCAAAGGCTCTAATACGCTGCGCATTGGTTTGGAGATTAAGCCTATTCCAATACTTGCCCTGCGTGCCGGATTCGGATATAGCGGATCGTGGTTGCAGGATGAAGGTGTTATTCTCTCCTCTCCCATTGCCAAGCAAATTACCTACTATTCGGCTGGTATTGGCGTGATGCTGTCGAAATATGCAGTGCTCGATTTTGCTTACCATTATCAGACGGATAAGATGACGGGCTACAACCTCTTCTTTGCCGACGAATACAACAAGGACGGTTCTCTGCGCTCCACAAATGCCAGCGATGCATTCACCACAGATCTCAATCGGCACGGCGTGTCGGTCACACTCGGCTTCCGTTTCTAAGTGATGATCTCACACAGTTTCTTATTTTAGATCAAGTGGCCATTCTTGTTGGTGGATCGATTTACACTTGTCTCAAATAGGAGACGTTCCCGATCCTCGAGCTTGTCGAGAGGTCGCAAGGGACTTTGAAAACACAATGTACGATCCTCGAGCCTGTCGAGAGGTCGCAAAGGCTTTGAA
>JAVXCD010000189.1:0-3510 GCA_036659655.1 Alistipes sp. | reverse complement strand
GGAAGGGCAGAACAGGGCAAAACAAAACAGAGCAGGGCAAAAAACATGCACGATCCTCGAGCTTGTCGAGAGGTCGCGAAGACACTGTGCTGATTTCCTTTGCGACCTCTCGACAAGCTCAAGGATCGTGCTTTGTGTATTCAAAGTCTTGGCGACCTCTCGACAGGCTCGAGGATCGTGTGCTTTCAAGTAACCGACCTCTCGACAGACGAACGAAGAACCTGAAAATCAGATCCTTCATCGCCATTCAGAATGGCACACGAGGCGTTGGGTGGTTATTGAGGAATGAAAATGTAGGTGATGGTGCCTATTTGACGGTTGGGGGCTGTGTCGTCGATGTTGAACCGCGAATTGCGTGCCGCACGCAAAGCCGTCTCCTGCATGCAGTTGTCTCCGCCCGACTCCACCCGAGCCGAGATTACCTCGCCCGAATGATTCAATATGGCTTCGACCACCACCTCGCCACCACCCTCACACTGATAAGCGGGAATTTCGAGCCGATGAGCGCGATGTGTTCGCACCGGATTAGGAAAAGAATAGGAGACTGTGACACGTCCTTTGACCCGCTGATCGGTCTGCTCTGAAGCCCCGCTCTGCGGTTTACTATTGAGGATCGCCTGCTCTTCGGCCAACCCTTTTTCGTAAGTCTCTCGGTTGGCGCGCATGCGTTCTTCCACACCTTTAGCCGCACCACTCGGATCGGAGACCCCGCGACTACCCTTCGTTCCGACCTCCTTGGCATTCTCGTTCGAGACCAGATTCTGTATCTGCTTCCAATCGGCATTTTCGCTCTGCTCCTTTTTCTTCTCTACTTCCTGCTCCAGCCGATCTCGCTCCTGCTCCAATTCGGAGAGTGTTTGCAGGTCGATGTACATGCCCAGCGACTGTGGTTTCGAGCCCACAACGATTTTTCCCGCAACAAACGCGATGGCTAATATGAGATATGCTATCAAAGTTATACAAAGACCTATGCGGTGATCATACGCCCATTCACCCGTATCTGCCTTCTTATTTTCGAAGGGTAGGCGCATTCTGGGGCGTTTTATGGGCTTGTTTGGTTCGTTCGTTGCCATTACAGATTCATACAATTTTGAGCAAAAATACTATTTTTTATCTAAATTTGCCTATCTTTGAACGCAAATAATAAGAAACACTAACTTATGTCGACAAAACAACAAACGCTTCTTGCGCCTGTTTCTTTTTCGGGCACAGGCCTGCATACAGGCGTTAAGGTAACTATGACCGTGAATCCGGCCGAGGAAAACTTCGGAATTGTATTCCGTCGCATCGATATCGAGGGATGCCCTCTTATTCCCGCATCTTGTGACTGGGTGGTAGACACTTCCCGCGGGACAACCATCGAGAAAGACGGACATCGCGTGAGCACCATCGAACATATTATGTCTGCCTTGTGGACTTCGGGTGTAGACAACGCCATCATAGATATTAATGCGCCGGAAACCCCTATTATGGATGGTTCGGCAAAAGATTATGCCGAGGCTATTGTTGCCACAGGGCTGGTAGATCAGGAGGCGGAACGTAAATTTTATCAGGTGACTGAGAAAATGGTCTACACCGTACCCGAAAAAGGGGTGGCGATCATACTCTATCCTGACGATGAATTTTCGGTGTCATTGCATGTGGATTACAACTCAAAGATCATTGGCAATCAATATGCTACATTCAATCCGGGCGACACCTATGCCACGAAAATAGCACCCTGCCGCACGTTTGTGTTCCTCCACGAGTTGGAGCCACTGATGAAGATGAACCTTATCAAGGGCGGTGATCTGGATAATGCAATCGTGGTGGTGGAGAATCCCGTGCCCGAAGAGCAACTGACCCACCTCAAGCAGATCTTCAACAAGCCCGATATTCAGATTACGGGCGGCTACCTCAATAATTTGGAGTTGCGCTTCAACAACGAACTGGCACGTCACAAATTGCTCGATCTCTTAGGTGATTTTGCGCTGTTGGGCATGCGCATCAAGGGGCGTGTGTGGGCAACCCGTCCGGGGCACTTTGCCAATACGGAGTTCATGAAGCAACTCAAGCACACCATCCGCAAGGAGGGCGAGCGTCCGCGTTTCATCTACGACTGCCGCAAACCTGCGACCTACGACATCAACGACATCCGCAAGATGTTGCCACATCGTCCTCCGTTCCTGTTGGTAGATCGCATCTTCCATATTGATACCACCTCGGTGGCCGGTATCAAGAATGTCACCATGAACGAACCTTTCTTTGTGGGTCATTTCCCCGAAGAACCCGTCATGCCGGGCGTGCTGATCGTTGAGGCCATGGCGCAATGCAGTGGTATTCTCGCACTGAGCAGTGTGCCCGATCCGGAGAACTACTCGACCTACTTCATGAAGATTGACGGGGTGAAATTCAAACGTAAAGTTGTTCCGGGTGATACCCTGCAATTCGAAATACACCTATTGGAACCTATTCGCCGTGGCGTGGCCATTGTCGCCGGCAAAGCCTTCGTGGGCGAGACTCTCGCATGCGAAGCAACCTTGATGGCACAAATCGTAAAAAATAAAAAGTAAGAAATCTCGACATGATAAGCACGTTAGCCTATATACATCCGAATGCGAAATTAGGAAAAAATGTAACCGTTGAACCCTTCGCCTATATCGCCGGCGATGTTGTGATCGGTGATGACTGTTGGATCGGTTCGGGTGCCGTGATCCACGATGGGGCTCGCATTGGGAAGAGATGCAAGATTCATACAGCGGCTTCCATCGCCTGCCTGCCTCAAGACCTGAAGTTTACAGGCGAATACAGCACAGCCGAAATCGGCAATGGTAACGACATTCGCGAATACGTGACCATTAGTCGCGGCACAGCCTCTAAAGGCAAGACGGTGGTGGGAGATAACAACCTGCTGATGGCGTATGTACATATTGCTCACGACGATGTGGTGGGCAGCAACTGTGTGATTGCCAACCGCGTTTCGCTGGCCGGTGAGGTCGAGGTGGGTGATTGGTGCGTCATCGGAGGACATGCGGCGGTACATCAATGGGTTAAAATCGGCGCACACACCATGATCCAAGGCGGTGCACTGGTGGGAAAGGATGTTCCCCCGTTCATCACCGTGAGCAACGAGCCGTTGCGGTTTGCATGCGTGAATAAAATAGGCCTCAGCCGTCGCGGATTTTCGCCCGAATTGATCGGTCAGATTCACGATGCCTGCCGCATCCTGTTTCAGAGTGGGCTGAACTACCTATCGGCCTGCGAAGAGGTGGAGAAACAAATTCCACAAAGTCCCGAACGGGATCAGCTGATCCATTTCATCCGCGAATCGCAACGTGGTATCGTGAAGCCCTACGTGGAGACAACCGACAACTAAGAAGCTGTTTCTAAATATTCCGGCCGAGTCCGCTTAAACAATCTGATTCTTGTCCTATTTTAATGCCTTTTGACTTAAAATAGGACAAGATTTTTCGTCGTATAAAACACGTCACACTCCTCGAACTTGTCGAGAGGTCGCAAAGTATACAATTC
>JAVXCD010000188.1:0-3527 GCA_036659655.1 Alistipes sp. | reverse complement strand
GTGCAAATAGGTGAATACCTGTGAATTAAGAGCTAATTCGTGACTTTTTTTGAGAGTCCGAAAAAAAGTCACTTTTCCGTAACTCCCAACCTGTCAAAAAGCGACTTTTTTGCGTAGGTGCCAAAAACATAAAACCCTGAATTTCATTGAAATTCAGGGTTTTTCTGCAATTTGTTAATCTTAAAAGTGGTACCACCAGGAATCGAACCGGGGACACAAGGATTTTCAGTCCTTTGCTCTACCAACTGAGCTATGGCACCATCGTTTATAAATGCTTTTGTGTCGAAAGCGTGTGCAAAGATAGGGATAATTTTTTAAGTTCCAAATTTTTTGGTTTTTTATCCGTATATCTTACTGCAAAATCACGGTATTTGCCTTACATAATAGAAACTATCTCTTCTTTGGAACAACTTCTCAATATTTCTTTCTATATTTGTAATCATGTTTTGGATAAACCACCATATCAAACTACGGTACGCTGTGTGCCTTTTTTTACTATTAACCGCATTGATCTGCTCCCCTTTTGCTGCCAGTGCTGTTCACTCGATGGTGCCCAGCCCTGTGACCGACTCAAGTAGCGTCAAGCAAAACGAGGAATCTACTTACGTCCTTATTATCAATGCCCACACCGAGAACACCTATTGGAGTGCCTATATCATCAACCATGTCTCGGAAACACTCATGAATACCCATCCGGAGTGGGATATTTTTGCGGAACATTTGCAAACTCAGTTTATCTGGAATGAAAATGATATGCAAGACTTCCATGCGGACATCTGCCGGAAATACAAAGATAAAGCCCCGCACTTGATTCTCTATGTCGGCAACAGCGGCTGGAGTTTGGCGCACGAATTTTTGGAACAAAAATGGGGAAAAGACACCCCGGCCGTATTGTTTACCGACAAGGGATTTATCGGGCCGAAAGAGCTCTATTTCACCAAAAAGCCCACGCCTACTGACCTGCAGAAGCCTCTGGAACGGTTTGTTGATGAGTATCCCAACTTGACGATTCTCGCATCCAAAATCTATATAAAAGAGTCCATTGATCTGATTTACAAATTAATGCCAGACATAACCGAATTGTTTTTTATTTCGGATCGGCGCGGTGTCAGCTTCCACACGCGCAATGAGGTTGCACAGGTGCGTGCCGAATACTTTCCAACACTAAAGGTGACATACCTTACTGAAGGTCAAGTGTCAACGGCCAAATTACTTCAGACCCTTCAGCAACCTCGTCCCCACACCGGAGTACTCTTTTTTTCGTGGGTTCAGGCCGATGTTCTCGCCCAAAATACGCACCTCATTTCGAAGGTCTACCGCACCATGAACCTCTATTCGAAATACCCTATTTTTGTATTGAATGACATCGGGATAGATGTTCCGGGAAGTATTATTGGCGGTTATTTCCCTACGGCGGCGGAGGATGGCATAGCCATTGATTCGGTGATCACGCAAGTGATAACAGATACAATGTATCACAAAAATCGCTTATTCGCCGCTTCGCAACCCCATCCCGTGTTCAATTATTCGACACTCCGAGCCATGGGGTTGACTCCGGAAATTCTTCCCTCTAATACGATCTTCTACGACAAACCCGAAAGCATGCTGTCTAAATACCGATTCCAATTGATCGGAATTCTTGCCGGCTTCGGATTCCTGCTGCTTATCATCTACATTCTGCTGGCCGACAGGCGTGCTCAAGCCAAAGAACGCCAGTTGTCTCTGGATTATAAAAATCTCTTTTCCAATATGCCGATCGCCTATGTGGAGGTTGAGTTGTGTCGCAGCAGGCAGGGGCAGATCATCGACTATCGCATCAACGACGTCAATCCCTATTTTGACCGTGCAATATTCGCCCGCGAACAGGTGGTTGGCAGGTTGGGCAGTTTGGCTGATCCGACGCATCAGGAGACGTATCTGGCTCGCTTCAAACAAACCGAGGACGCCATGAAGGCCCTGACGGCTCAATATATTAATAAATCCGTCAACTATGCTGTGATAATCTCCCCTTCACAGAAAAAAGATCACATAGATGTTTTCTTTTTCGACAACACGCAACTGCTTGCCGTGCAGGAATCGCTGCGCAGTAGTAACCACAAACTCGCCATTGCGCTCGAAGCCACCAACCTTATCCCTTGGAGGTGGGAGATCAACAACCGACACATCAGCTACACCCGACACACAGCCGACAAACAAAATATAAATCAATACATGGATATGGAGGCCTATCTTGCGCAGATTCATCCTCAAGACAAAACGACCGTGTTGAAGCAATATCACCAATTGATAACCGGAGAACAGTTGCAGTTTCAGTCGGAATATCGCATATTGAACCACCAGTTGCTCAAAAGTCGCGCGTACGAGTGGGTGGCTGTAAGTGCCGTGGTGGATGAATGGGACAAAACAGGATCTCCAGAGGTCATCATCGGAACAATGGTCGTGTGCTCGAAACGCAAACAAATTGAGATGGAACTCATCGCGGCAAAGGAGAAAGCCGAAGAATCCAACCGTTTGAAGTCTGCTTTTCTGGCCAATATGAGCCACGAAATCCGCACACCGCTCAATGCGATCATCGGATTCTCGAATATTTTGGCCTCCACCGAAAATAAAGAGGAAAAACAAGAATATCTCGCCATCATCGAAAATAACAACAGTTTGTTGTTGCAACTTATCAACGACATCCTCGATCTGGCAAAGATTGAAGCCGGCACCTTAGAATTTGACTACTCGGCAGTGAACCTCAATGACTTGATCGAAGAGATCATACAGACCGGACAACTGCGTGCGAAGCCGACTGTGAAGGTCGAAATGGCAGAACACCTCCCCGAATACACCTTTACCACAGAACGCAATCGGCTGATGCAGGTGCTCATCAACTTCGTCACGAATGCCACAAAATTCACGACACACGGCAGCATCCGAATCGGCTACCGCGTGATAGCCGCGGACAAACTATATCTTTATGTACAAGATACGGGGTGTGGCATCCCGGAAAAGCAACGGGGGTGCATTTTCGACCGATTCGTCAAACTTAGTTCCTTCTCGCAGGGCACGGGACTGGGATTGTCGATCTGCCAAACGATCATCAAACATATGAAGGGTGAGATTGGAGTAGATTCCATCGAGGGTGAAGGAAGTACTTTCTGGATCACACTGCCCATCCCATCACTCCCGCCCACCTCCTCCGATCCGCAAGGAGAACTTCAAGCGTAGTCGAAAGCAATCGGCTATAAAGCTACGGACAAAGGCAACTACAAAACAGAAATCGGTTATTGGCTTTCCGAGGATCATCAAGGAAAAGGCATTATGAAATGACCTGTGTGCAGATAATGTGTGCCGCTGGAAACACGCCGAGCCATAATATTCCTTGACAACTCGGGTTTCAATTCGAGGGGGGGGGCGTGACGGCGAGCTGTTTACAAATGGTAATCTTGTGGATATTGAAGTGTATAGCCTTTTGAGAAATGAATATAACTCAACTAACAGAGAATAAAAAACAATACTTAGATCTGCTGCTACTTGCTGAC
>JAVXCD010000187.1:0-3577 GCA_036659655.1 Alistipes sp. | reverse complement strand
AAGCTCGAGGATCGGGTGTGTATTTTCATCAACAAGAAATACTGCTTGATCCCGTTTCTGTTATTTTTCGTTCTGTTGTCCGTGCTCGATTTTCAGTTCAAACGACGCGCCAGACCATTGATTGATGGGATATTTGGTCGTGCGAAGAGGATGGCCGTTGTGGCAAATCCGCAGGTCCATGTCGAAGGGACGGCACTCGTCTACCGCACGATCAACGGGCAGCGTATGGGGAATAAGATAGATGTAGAGCACAATGTTGTCGCAGGGTGGCGTGTGGAGACTCGCCTTACGGTCGGCTGCAACCTCCGCAGGTTTCGTCTTCAGATTAGCCCCCACATCGGCCACGTGTGCCTCCGTCGAGACGAAGCCGATGCGCTCGCCGACAGCATTGAAGCATCCGCACATCAGAGCGATGTTGTAACGCCACCATCCCTCGAATTTACTCGACACATCGATGGTAAATCCTTTTTCTTCCGTCATGATCAGCCCCCTCTTCCTATATTTATTAGGCAAAGATAGAAAAATTCGCGTGGTTTGGGAATAAATACACCGGCAATTTGTGCGCGTTTGAGGCTGCGGAGGCCGTTATATGCTAAAACTGGTTGAAAACTTTGGTGGTATCTTATTTTTTAGTAACTTTGCGCACTTATTACGCTTGAATGGATGCGACTAAAAAATATTCGATTCCTTATAAAGGGCTGAAAAACGGCACTCACCTATTTGACTTTGCAGTCGACGGGGCGCTGTTCAAAGCCTTTGATAATACGGATATTAAGGGTTGCTGCTGTGATGCAAAAGTCGCACTGACACGTTCGGAAACATGGCTCGAATTGGCAACTACGATCACGGGAGATGTGGTTGTCGAGTGCGACCGCTGTTTGGAAGATTGTTGTGTACCCGTGAACTACGAGGGGGTGCTGACGGTGAAATTTTCTAACGAGATTTGCGATTATGACGGCCAGATCATGTGGTTGTCGCCTGCCGAAAGTCAAGTAGATTTGGCACAGTACATTTATGAAAGTATCGTGCTGTCGTTACCTTATCAGCGGGTACACCCTGAAGGTGAGTGCAATGCAGAGATGCTTGAGCACTTTAAGGTGGTCTCCGATGAGGAGTTTGCCGCCATCGAAGCAGCCGCACATCAGGAGGAGGAGCAACAAGGAGCCTTGCGCAAATTGGCGGAACTAAAAGTGAAAATGGAGACGGAAAAATAATTTTCCTCGCATAAGAAACTGTTTTAAATTTATTCATCTCGTTCTTTTCGGCTATTTTCGCCTCGGCGTTTGCCCTATAAATCCTCATTTAGTTCGCTAAAATCGGATTTGCAGAACAAAACAGAAACAAAAATAGCACTAAAATAACTTCGGTAACAAATTCAAACAGTTTCTAAAACAGGTAATAAAAAACGTTAAACTTATAAATTAATATTGCAAAATGGCACATCCTAAACACAAAATCTCGTCCACACGACGTGATAAAAGAAGAACTCACTACAAAGCAGTGGTTCCTACGGTAGTTATTTGTTCAAATTGCGGTGCAGCGACTCTTTATCACCGAGTATGCCCCGAATGCGGCTTCTATCGCGGGAAACTGGCGATTGAGAAGAAGGCTGCGGAATAAATTCCGGCAGCTACAAAGACACACCATCCAGATGGTGTCTCTTTGTTTTAGTAATATATTACAAACCAAATCTCACGATTATGTTAAAGATCGGTGTTGATGCTATGGGTGGCGATTACGCCCCTGAAGCTGCGGTGCAAGGTGCTGTCATGGCACTCGATGCCGTCGGAGAGAACAGTCGTATCGTCTTGTTCGGTGATGAGTCGCAAATAAAAACGATCCTTGCAGCGGAGAAATGCCCTGCGGAACGTTTTGATATTGTGCACACAACGGAAGTTATTGAGATGGGCGATCATCCGGCGAAAGCGTTTCAGGCAAAGACCGATTCGAGTATTACGGTAGGGTTCGGGTATCTGGCTAAAGGAGCGATTCAGGGTTTTGCCAGTGCCGGAAGTACGGGTGCCATGATGGTCGGTTCGATGTATGCCGTGAAGCCTATCGAGGGGGTCATCCGACCGGCCATCTCGTCGGTCATCCCCACTGTTGCCGGGTGCGCCCTGCTGTTGGATGTGGGGTTGAATGTCGACTGCAAGCCGGAGGTTCTTGCACAATATGGCTTGATCGGCTCGATTTATGCCGAGGCGGTGTTGGGTATCCGCAATCCACGGGTTGCTGTGCTGAACATCGGTGAGGAGGAGACCAAGGGCAACATCCAGAGCAAGGCGACTTATGAATTGATGAAAGCCGATCCCTCTTTCAACTTTGTGGGCAACATCGAAGGTTCGCACCTATTTTCCGGTAAGGTTGCCGACGTGGTGGTTTGCGATGGTTTTGTAGGAAACACAGCACTCAAAATGGCCGAAGGTCTCTACCGGATCAACAAGGCAATCGGGTGCAATAACAAATTTTGGGATGCCATGAACTACGAAAATGTAGGAGGTACGCCCGTACTTGGCGTGAATGCTCCTGTGATTATCGGACACGGGTGTTCGACACCGTTGGCTATTAAAAGCATGATTCTCTCTACAGAGCAATGCGTTAAGGCTGATTTGGTCGGCAAATTACAGAATGCATTCAAAAATTAAAAAGAAAGATTGATGGGTAAGATTACAGCAGCGATTACGGGGGTGGGGGAGTATCTTCCCGAATATATTCTCACAAATGAAGAGCTCAGCCGCATGGTTGACACCTCGGATGAATGGATCATGTCCCATATCGGCGTGAAAACTCGCCATATTTTGAAGGGTGATGGAATTGGCAGTTCTTATATGGGAGCGCGAGCTGTCATTAATTTATTGGATAAAACGGGTACCGACCCGATGGACATAGATTTAGTGATTTGCGCCACGGTGACCCCCGACATGTTTTTCCCTTCAACCGCCAATCTCATTGCAGATCAGGCTGGTTGTAAACACGCTTATGCTTACGATGTGTCGGCGGCATGTAGTGGTTTTCTGTTTGCATTAACAACGGGATCGAAATTTATTGAAACCGGATCTTGCAAAAAAGTCGTTGTAGTGGGTGCTGATAAGATGTCGTCGATTGTCGACTATACGGATCGCGCCACCTGCCCGATTTTCGGAGATGGTGCGGCAGCTGTGCTACTCGAACCCAATACCGAAGGCTATGGCATTATCGATGAAATACTTCATTCCGATGGTTCCGGCGAGTTGCAACTCTATATGAAAGCCGGAGGTTCTCGTTATCCGGCATCGGAGGAGTCCGTGAAGAACAACTGGCACACCATCACTTGGGACGGCCCTGCCGTATTCAAAGCGGCTGTGTCGAAGATGGCAGACGTATCGGTGGAGATCATGGAACGTTATAACCTGACCTCTGAAGATGTGCGTTTTTTGGTTCCTCATCAGGCGAACCTGCGCATCATTGATGCTACGGCACGCCGCATGGGGTTGGAAAAAGAGAAATGTATGATCAACATCGACCGCAATGGCAACACTACGGCTGCAACGATTCCTTCGTGTCTGTTCGATTACGAGAAGGAGTTGCGCAAGGGTGA
>JAVXCD010000186.1:0-3591 GCA_036659655.1 Alistipes sp. | reverse complement strand
CGTGAATGTGTGTTTCCAAAGTCTTTGCGACCTCTCGACAGGCTCGAGGATCGGGAACGATTCCCGTCAGTCTTTGCGACCTCTCGACAAGCTCGAGGATCGGGTGGAATTACTCCTCATCAATCTTTGCGTGTCATCCTGAATAACGATGAAAAATCTGAAAAAATCTTGAAAATCAGAGCTTCACGCTGCTCAGAATAGCAACACAATGCAAGATCCTGCTGACAGGCTTGCTCGCACACAGGCTTACCTTGCTGATTCTGCTTCTCCGTTGCCTATGGTTGTTGCCAGCAATGCGGGGAGTTCCACGGGGATGGTCTTGATGGCCGTCATGCGTGCGAGGCCTTCGTTGGTGAGCGAAAAATACATTTGACGCTTGTCCTGTTTGCCCATGACCCGGCGGATCAACCCCTTAGTTTCCACCGACTTGATGACCTTCGAGGTGTTGGAGGTGGTCAGACCCAATAGCAGGGCAATTTCGCCTGAGGCGAGATCGTCGGATTTGGTCAGGCTGCACAGCAGCATCCCTTCGTTGAGGTTTAGGTGGTGCACTTTTTCAAAACGAGTTTCAAATTCGGCAAGGGAACGGGAAATCTCGCGTATTTTACATAGTGTTTCCATGATCTTATTCTTTTTTCTTCCGGTCAAATAAACTCAGTAGCAGGCCACCCATCACAGCACCCCAGAGTGTGCTTATCACGGGTGAAGAGGTGATCATACAGGTGCCGCTTGCGCACCCCACATAGTAGTAATAGAGGTATCCTGCAACACCTCCGACCACTCCGCCGATCAGGTAGAGGATCTTATCTTTGATAAACTTTTTCATACTTGCATTGTGTTTTATATAAATAAATTGACATTGGCTTTGTCTGCCCGTTCCATGTAGGTTGCCACGCCGCCCACGGTCACCTCATCCAGCAACTCTTCGCGTTTCACCCCCATCACATCCATGGACATCTGGCAGGCGATAAACTCCACGCCCTGAGCCAAGGCCTGCGAACGTAAGGTTTCGAGGGAGTCGATGCCTTTTTTCGCCATGATGTAGCGCATCATGCGACGACCCATGCCGCCCATATTCATTTTGGATAGTTTGAGTTTGAGCGAATTTGAGGGTAACATCCATGAAAACATCTTTGCCATCAGGTCTTTTTCGACTGCGGGTTTCTTGACTTTTTTCAGCGCATTCAGCCCCCAGAAGGTGAAGAAAATGGTCACTTTTCCTCCAGTGGCGGCGGCCCCATTGGCCAGCACAAAGGTTGCCAGAGCCTTGTCGAGGTCGTCGCTAAATAGAATCAGCGTTTTGCCGCCTCCTTCGCATGAGTTGACTACATGACAAGCCTTTGGCACCCCCTTTTCGATCACCACGGTGTAGCGTCCTTTTTGTGTGGTGTTGGAAATTAGCGTGTGTCCCGTGGTATTGCACCACGCTGCGGCATCGCGGGAAAAACCCGCATCGGTGGCCTCAATTTCGACCTGTTCGCCGGCAGCAATGGAGTCGATCGCCTGCTTCACACGCAGAATCGGACCCGGACATTGCAGTCCGCAAGCATCTATTTTGACGATTTTGGGGTTGCCCGCCCTGTTTTGCGTCTCCATATTCAGGGTTTGTGTCGGGGTGGAAGGGATTGTCGGGGGTGTTTCACCGAGGGGAGCCAAGGATGTGGTGTAAGTTTTGTAACCACCGGAAAGATTGCGTACCTGTGTGTAGCCCCGTGCCGTGAGGATTTTTAGGGCTAAGTAACCCCGTAAACCGACAGCGCAGAAGATGTAGATGGGTTTGTCGGTCGGAATCTCCGGAAGACGATGGCGGATCTCATCTAACGGAATATTGACGGCTCCGACAATCGTGCCGAATGCAAATTCGTCGCGTGTGCGCACATCCAGCAAGAGGATCTTTTCGGGATCTGCCTGCTGCATCTCGCGCCATGTTACGATGGGCATCGTCCCGTTGAGGATGTTGCCGGCGGTGTATCCTGCAATGGCAATGGGATCTTTTGCCGAGGAGAAGGGCGGGGCGTAAGCATGCTCCGTCTTCATCAGATCATACACCGTACCACCCTGTTTGAGAAGTAGGGCCAACTGGTCAATCCGCTTATCCACACCTTCATATCCCACACATTGAGCACCATACAGTCGCCCGTTTGTCGGGTCGAAGGTGAGTTTCAAACTGAGCGGCAGGGCATTCGGATAATAGGCGGCATGCGAACTTGAATGAGTGGTGGAACTAAGGTAGGCAATGCCCATCTGTTTGAGTCGTTTGGCCGGTAATCCGGTAGTGGCTACGGTGAGGTCAAACACCTTGGCAATCGCTGTGCCGATGGCTCCCTCGTATTTTGTGGTGTTACCAAATACCATGTTGTCAGCCACGATGCGCCCTTGCCGATTGGCCGGATTAGCCAAATAGTTCAGCCACGGCTTGCCGGTCAGCGGATGCGGAAACTCTACGGCATCTCCCACGGCGTAGATGTCTTTGGCTGAGGTCTCCAGATATTCATCCACCCAAATACCGC
This sequence comes from Alistipes sp., assembly GCA_036659655.1. Lineage (GTDB taxonomy): Bacteria > Bacteroidota > Bacteroidia > Bacteroidales > Rikenellaceae > Alistipes. The sequence goes on along the minus strand of JAVXCD010000186.1, from coordinate 1,081 downwards.
CGGCTTCACCGATTTTTAGTCCGGCAGTCCGTGCCAGTGTCGTTTCGGGGCGCACTCCGATGGAGAGTAACACCATATCAGCTTCGGTGTGTTCCCCTGTGCCGAAAAATACGTCGAGATGGTCGTTGTGCCGTTCAAATCGCTCTACACCCCGCTCCAAAAATAGCCTTACGCCCTTCTGCAACAGGTGCTGGTGTACGTGAGAGGCCATCGAAAAGTCGAGCGGAGCCATCACCTGATTGCCCATTTCGACAATCGACACCTTGATGCCCGCATGATGCAGGTTCTCCGCCATCTCCAAGCCGATGAATCCGCCCCCTACAATCACCGCATGACGTATGGTGTGCGAGGTGATGTAGTGCTTGATGCGGTCGGTATCCTCCACGTTGCGCAGGGTGAAGACACCTTCAGAATCGATTCCTTTCAGCGGCGGACGTACTGGGGTTGCCCCCGGAGACAGCAGAAGACGGTCAAAAGTCTCGCTGTAAATGCTGCCGTCTGCTTTGCGGATCGTAACACTTTTTGCTGCGGGATCAATCGCCGTCACTTCGCTTTCCACACGCACGTCGATGTTAAATCGCGTGCCGAAGGTGGCCGGGGTCTGCACGAATAACTTGCTCCGCTCGGCAATTACGCCACCTATATAATAAGGTAGTCCGCAGTTGGCGTAGGAGATGTATTTTCCTTTTTCCACTAAGATGATCTCGGCAAATTCGTCGGCTCGTCGTATTCTCGCTGCGGCTGTGGCTCCTCCGGCAACTCCTCCGATAATGATGTGTCTCATAATTTATGTTTTATATTGGTTTTTATAATTTTTATTCCATTGGAACTTTATTCCATTAGCAATAACTATGCAAAGATATTTTTAAATTTCCAATAAAACAAATTTCCAGTGGAAAATAAATTAATATTATGTGAAATGATTGTTTGAAGGGGGCGGGAGGTTTTTCCGAACGCCTCGGTTTGACATATTGAAGAGCCTTTGTGTTGTTATTCTGAATGCGAGCGCAGAATTTGATTTCGCCTTGCTTAGAATGGCACAAAACATTTGCTCCTCGAGCCTGTCGAGAGGTCGCGAAGT
>JAVXCD010000185.1:0-3718 GCA_036659655.1 Alistipes sp. | reverse complement strand
GGGCTATCTAAGGTGCATTACCAGAACTATGTCAAGTGGTATTTATACTTCCGAAACCAACAACATAAACGCACAAAAAAATAGTCCGAGCCGCGAATGGCTCAGACTATTTTTTGTGCGTTGTTTGTGGCTTTTTACCAACTACTTTTTACCACATTACCAAAAATAAGCAAGGCCGCAACGAACTTCGCTGCGGCCTTGCTTATCGAATGGATCGAGTCTATTCCAGCACAAACTTGGTCTGGACGGAGTACTCTAATTTGATGGTCTTGAATTCGAGCGGATCCTCGCTACTCTCTTCGGACATACTGTCGTTGGCCTTGGCACTGCGCATGAGTGCCATGTTGTTGTAATAAGGCCGCATTTCGTTGTTTGCATCATAAATATAGAAGCACTTGCCGAGGGTCTGCCCGATGGCCGCAGCCAACGCCTGAGCGCATTGCTTGGCATTCTGGATGGCCTCTATGCGTACCTGAGCCTTGTATTCGTCGATCTTTGAATGGGTCACTTTCTGAATCGAGACGTTCGAAATGCCGATGGCATCCAATACTGTGTAGACCTTTGAGACTAAAGCAACCGAACCCAATTGCAATTGGTATTTTGCTGTTGATACCGAAGTTTTCTTTTTCCAAAACTCGCTCGACATGTTGGCCATTTTCAACTGCTTTTCGATGTTGATACCCAACCCTTTGAGTGAGGAAATCATCTCCTTTTGCTGTTGTTCAACGGTAATTTTGCCCTTCGATTCCCGCTCGTTGATCACGATCGAGAGATAGAATTCATCGGGAGTTACCTCTTTTTTTGCCCGGCCGTCCACTTGAATGTAACTCGGAAAAGCCTCTTGTACCTGTGCCATAACGGGGACCGTCATCAGAGCGATCACCGCCAATAAAAACATTTTTTTCATCTTTTTTAATTTAGGGATTCTGTTTATATATAGAACGTTGGATCATTTGTAATATTGCATAACCCTACCGTTTCACCAATTTCACCACGTTTTCGACATGGTGTGTGTGTGGAAACATATCCACAGGTTGTACGGCAACGACTTTGTATTGCGTGTTCAGCAGAGCCAGATCCCTGGCCTGCGTGGCGGGATTGCAACTCACATAGACGATGCGGTCGGGTGCGGCGCGCAGGATCACCTCGATCACGGGCTCATCCACACCCGCACGCGGCGGATCGAGGATAATCACGTCGGGGTGTCCGTTGGCGGCGACAAAATCGTCGTTCAGCACATTTTTCATGTCCCCTGCATAGAAAACCGTGTTGGTGATCCGGTTGAGTGCCGAGTTGAGTTTGGCATCTTCGATCGCCTCAGGCACATACTCCACTCCCACCACCTTGCCGCACTGTGCCGCACAGAAGTTGGCAATGGTGCCCGTGCCGGTGTAGAGGTCATACAGCACCTCGCTGTCCTTCAAGTCGGCAAACGAGCGTGCCACCTTGTAGAGCTCGTAGGCCTGCTCGGAATTGGTCTGGTAAAACGACTTCGCACCTACCTTGAATTGCAATCCCTCCATCTGTTCGATGATGTGATCCTTGCCCCTGTAACAAATGGGTTCTTGATCGGTGAGTGAGTCGTTCCATTTGGTGTTGACGATATAGATCAGCGAGGTGATCTCCGGAAATTTGGCGGTCAGATGATCCAGTAATGCCGTAATGCGAGGCCGGTCATCGGTGTAAAAGACCACAATCACCATGATTTCACCGGTCGAAGAGGTGCGGATCAACATGTTGCGCATCAATCCGCTGTGCTCGCGTGCGTTGTGAAACGAATAGTCGTTGTCGACGCAGAACTGTTTGGTCTCCAGCCGAATGGCATTCGATGGATCGGCTTGCAACCAACATTTATGGATGTCGAGCACTTTGTCGAACATGTTGGGGATGTGAAAGCCCAAGGCGGGACGCGAGGCGATCTCTCCCGATTCGGCAATCTCCGCGGTGGTGAGCCAACGCTTGTCGGCAAAGGTGTATTCGAGTTTGTTGCGGTAAAATTGTGTGTGTTTCGAGGCCAGACAGGCCGCGATTTCGGGCAATTCAATCTTGCCGATACGGGTCAACTGGTCGCGCACCTGCTCGGTCTTGAATCGCAACTGTTCGGCGTAGGGCAGATTCTGCCATTTGCAACCTCCGCAGACTCCGAAGTGTTCGCAAAAGGGCTCTTCGCGCAAGGGTGATTTGGTCACGTAGCGTACCACAAAACCCTCCATAAACCGGCGGCGTTTCGAGCGGATCTGCACATCTACTACATCGCCCGGAACGGTCAGCGGCACAAAGACCACCATGTCGTCCACGCGACCCATGGCCTTGCCCTCGGCCGCCAATGTGGTTATTTCAAGCCCTTCAATCAGGGGATAATTTGCTTTTTTTCGCATTCTATATCGTTTGGATAGTTCTATTTTATTTTTGTTCTTTCTTGCGTTGCCGGGCTCGCTCCCGTGCGCCGCCGAGCCACAGCCCGATCACGAACGGCAATCCGAGCATCACCACGGCAAACAGCACGATGTAGATCATCAGACGGGCAATCACGCCGGGAATCGCTCCCAGTGCATTTTTTACGGCCTCATCCGCAGTCGACCGGGCTTCGGCAATCACGGCCTGCCGCTCTTCAGAGACGAATTTTTGCAACGCATCGCGCTGACCGTCGAAGTTGGAAAATACATTATCGACACTGTAATTCATTGCATAAATTAGTTGCTTGACGTGTTTGTTGAAACTACTAATTACCGAATCCGAAATCTCCGGAATGTGCTCCATCACCACGGCCATGCGGCGAAAATCACGCTCCAAACTATCGAGTTGCATCTCCACGCGCGAGCGCAGGCTATCCTGTCCCATGCGGATCTCGATCATGTCCTTCGACCAACCGACCGTGTTGGCTATCTGTTGTGTTTGACCGCTCACCTTGTCACTCATGTCGGACAGTACATCGGAGATTGATCCGGTGGTGTAGACATGCTCTACACCGTTTTCCTTCAGGTAATTGATCCATGCAAGGGTGGTGTTGGAGGGGCTAAATTCGGAGTCAACGGTGGGATTTTTGGCCAAATAGTCGGTCACAAAGTTGGACATCAATTTGAACCGCTCCTTGCTGAGCACCGTCTCTGCTAAGCGTTGCACCTTGCGGTGAATGCGAGTGGCGGTGTGACGCGCCAAGGGGCTGTATTTGCCGAATAGCGAAGCGTCGGGCATGGTGGCAAAGGTCTCGTCCATGCGGCGACACAGAATCCACATATCGGCCAGCGACACGTCGGGAATATTTTGCATGGCAGCAGCGACAGAGGCGCGTGTTACCCGGATTTTCCAGCGGATGGCGTTGATTTTCTGTTGCGGGTCCGTGGCAGCGGCGACGATCGAATCGGCCGTTTTGCTCACCTCGGCAGCCATGTCGTAGTAGAATCCGCGGGTCAGGATGCGGGTATTCACATCCTCTTTTTTCAGTGGATCTCCCGTCGCCACCGAAACTTTCAGTAGCGAGCAACTCGTCAATGTGGCGGCAGCCCAGAGAGCCAGAATCCATTTCAGTAGGAAATATTTCATTTTATTATCCGTTTGATAAACAACCTATCCGTAGCAAAAGTAATACCCGATTGAGGTTATAAAGGTAGATAAAATCTGCTAAATTTCACAAAAAACCCTATCTTTGCCTAATAAACTGTTTTAAATTTATTAATCTCGTTCTTTTCGTCCCGGTTTTCGCCCTATCAATCCTCAT
>JAVXCD010000184.1:0-3719 GCA_036659655.1 Alistipes sp. | reverse complement strand
TGTACCTTGCGACCTCTCGACAAGCTCGAGGATCGGGAACGTTTCCTGTTTGAGACAAATGTAAATCGATTCGTTAACAAGAATTACCGCTGAACCCATTTATTCGCAATACTCTTTCACATCGGAGAGCGTGATGCGTTCGCCACTGAGGATGATCAACCGCTCGATCACGTTACGCAGTTCGCGGATGTTGCCACTCCACGTCATCACGGCGAGGGCGGCCACAGCCTCGGCATCAATCTGCTTCGTAGCCGTGTGGTAATCCCCGCAGATCTTGGCAATGAAATAGTCGATGAGCGGGGCAATATCATCGGCATGATCGCGCAAGGCGGGTACTTTGACCACAATCACACCAATGCGGTGATAGAGATCTTCGCGAAAATTACCCTGAGTTATCTCCGAGCGCAGATTTTTGTTGGTCGCCGCCACAACCCGCACATTCACCTCCACATCTTTGTCGCTGCCCACCCGGCAAATCTTATTTTCCTGCAACGCCCGCAGCACCTTGGCCTGCGCCGAAAGCGACATATCGCCGATCTCGTCCATGAAGAGAGTTCCCCCGTCGGCCTGTTCGAATTTACCTTTGCGTTGCTTGATGGCCGAGGTGAAAGCACCCCGCTCATGTCCAAAAAGTTCGCTCTCGATTAGTTCCGAGGGGATGGCGGCGCAATTCACCTCCACAAACGGAGCGGCCGCACGGGCACTCTGGGCATGCAGCCAGCGTGCCACCAACTCTTTGCCTGTGCCGTTCTCGCCGGTGATCAGCACCCGGGCATCCGAGGTGGCAATCTTCTCGATCAGGCGGCGCACCTGCGCCATCTGCGTCGAAGTGCCAATCATCTGTTCCACCTGCGCGGAGTGGGTGCGACGCGCCCGCAACGGCGACTTGTCCTCCAAAATTGGTTCGGTAGCATCGACCGTACGGCGAATGGATTGCAACAGACGGTTCATGTCAACCGGCTTGGTGAGATAGTCCCGCGCTCCGTTTTTCACCGCTTGAATAGCGGAATCGATCGACGACTCCGCCGCAAGAACGATGAACGGCACATCCGAGCCGGGTATTCGACAGCAACTGTCCGAAATAATCAGATCGAAAGGAATCTGCGAGCACATACGCAAGGCCATCTCCTCGTTCTCGGCACAAGTTATGGAGAGTCCTTCAAATTCCAACCGCTCGCGAAGATTGTTTCGCACACTTTTTGAATGATCTAAAATTAAAACCTTTGCCATAAGTTGTTTTTGAAAAAAAAATTCCTACTTTTGCATCAAAGTTAATAACTTTCTTCAGAGCGAAACCAATCTCACAGGGGACGCATGGCAGAAGAACAATCGGTTATTTTATCTTAAACGGTTTACGGCAAATGTCCTATTAAAATGTTTGAAGGACGATTTACAATAGTGCACAGAACCGAAATTACTGTATGAAAAAAAATTACAATTACACACGGCGCAAGCTGTATCTGCCCGAATATGGCCGACACATTCAAGAGATGATTGATTCTTTGTTGCACATCGAGGATCGCAACGAGCGCAATCGCCAGGCACGAGCAGTGATCGCCGTGATGGGCAACATCAATCCCTTGTTGCGCGACACGGCGGACTTCACCCACAAACTGTGGGATCACATGTTCATTATGTCTGATTTTAAGTTAGATGTGGATTCGCCTTACCCGCAGCCCTCCCGACAAGATCTGACCATGAGACCCCATACGCTACTCTACGGGCAACGGCGCATTTCGCACAAACACTACGGAAAATACGTAGCACTCATGCTAAAAGAGTTGGTCAACGAGAAGGACGCTCAGACGGTGGCGCACACGGTAGACAACATCGCACGCTACATGCGTACCAAAAGTTACGAATACAATCAGGAGCATCCCAGCAACGAGGTCATCGTAAAAGATATAAAGAGAATGTCCGAAGGTGCTATTGAAATCGATGAAGTTGCCTTAAACAATCTCCGAAGTGACTATAAACAGCACCTTCCGGCACGTCCGCAAAAGGGCCAATCACGTTCGTCGCAGCATCCGCAGCCCAAAAACCGCAATCCCTACCCTCAACGGAATTTCTCGAAAAATAATGGGGCTCGACGCAATTCCCCAAAGTAAATTCACGTTTTGTCAATAATAATAAGTATATTTGTAACTATTAACTGTTACAAAACAAAGTATTGTGCTGTTTGATCATCGTATCAGGCGAGGTGTCGTAAAATCATACATGTCATCCAAAACGAAAGTGAAGGATCTGAAAATAGATTCTTTGCATTGCTCGAGTGACAAATCGGCGACCGCCCGATCAAGTTGATGATCGAAGTTCAAAAATGTTTTAAATTTTATTTAGTACCTAACTGCGAGAATAAATCAATGAATAAACAAATTCTTTTCGTATCGATGACCGCCGTGGTTATGCTGTGCGCGTGCCAGTCATCCAAAGTCAAAATTTCGGGCCGCATCGTCGGCAATGATGCCAAAGACATCTATCTTGAGCGAGTGCTGCCTCTGACTTATAGCATCATCGACTCAGCCACACTGGATAAAGACGGTAATTACTCTTTCGCCTTGAAAGAGGTGCCTCAAACTCCGTCGTTATATAATGTAGTCTACAATGGCGAACGCATCCCCCTGCTGCTGGCGGGTGGAGACCGTCTGACACTCAATTCTGTGGGCAATGTGGTGCGTAACTACACCATCGAAGGTTCTGAGGAGTCGCAGTTGCTGCGGCAGTTCTATCAGGCTTACGTCACCGGAGCACAGGCCCTCGATCAAATCGGTGTGGCCTATGCCAAGCCCGAACTCACAGAGGAGCAACGCAAAGAACTGGCCAAGGCCTACACCGCACAATATTATAAGGTGCGCCGCGAGCAGTTGAAGTTCATCATCGAGCACAAGTCGAATCTGGCCGCCGTCTACGCACTCTATCAGCGGCTACCGGGCGACACCAACCTGTTCAACGGAGATAGTGACGTGGTGTACTATCGCACGGTGGCAGAGGCTATCGAGCACAGTTACCCCCAATCCGCCTACCTCACGGCACTCAACAGCGAAATCACTCGCATGGATGCCCGCATCAATTTAGCTTCGCAGATCACCGAGGCCGGCTATCCCGATCTGGAGTTGACCGATATGTATGGTAAGAAGATCCGCCTGTCGTCGCTGATGGGCAAGGTGATCCTGCTGGATTTCTGGTCATCGGAATTGGGCAATAGCAATGCGCTGAATGCCGAATTGAAATCAATTTATTCAAAATATACCGGGGCAACAACTGCTTTTGAAGTCTATCAGGTGGCAATCGACACCTCGAAATCGCTGTGGATCTCCGCTGTGCAGGAGCAGGCTCTACCGTGGATTTCGGTGAGTGATCTGCGTGGACAGGCATCTTCGGTGTTAGGTCTTTACAACATTCAAAAGTTACCGGCTAACTTTCTGATCGACAAGCAGGGAACCATTGTTGCGCGCGATCTGTATGGCAAGAGTCTGGAGCAGAAACTCGACGAATTAACCAAATAAATAAGGAGTCCACCTCGATCATCGGGTCTGTCAAGTTGTTGCCAAGCCCTAAACAGGCACTCGAAACACAAGGAGGATGCCAAAACAACAGACTTAGAAGCTGTTTAAAATTTATTAATCTCGTTCTTTTTGGCTCTTTTCGCCCCGGTTTCCGTCCTATAAATCCTCATTTAGTTCGCTAAAATCGGATTTACAGCACAAAAACAGGAACAA
>JAVXCD010000183.1:0-3725 GCA_036659655.1 Alistipes sp. | reverse complement strand
CTCGAGGATCGTGAACTTTTCATTCATTCAGCATGATGCACTGTGTCTTTGCGACCTCTCGACAGGCTCAAGGATCGGGAACATTTCCTGTTAGCGCAAACCCCTACACGATCTTTTGGTCTAATTTATTCTTCCCCCCGGAATTTCATCTTGATCCGGAAATACCGCTAAAACTTCACTTGTTCAATGGTCACAGGTCCGACAAGTCCCGACTTCTGGAGACCCTCTGTTGCCGACCACGGCTGGAAAGCAACCCACGTTTTACGCTCACCTTCCGGAAGATTCAAGTCCCCGATCAGTCGGTTTTTCCACGTAGTGACCACCTCTATTTCGATCGTATTTTCACCCTGCACCATCGCCTTTGTGATCTCCACGCGGTAGGGTGCCGTCCACACACCGCCCACGTCCATGCCATTTACATTGATTTTCGCCATGGCCGTCACATCATTGAGATTTAGATAGATACGGTCCGCATCCGGCTTGTTGGTTAAGACAAAAGTCTTCCGGTAATTCACCGGCCCCGAATAGTGTCGGATGTCAAACTCCTTGCTTTGCGACAAGTCGAAAAGCCGGTCTACCACAAGCGGACTTGCCGGCCCGCGTTTTTGCCCACTGAAGGTCAACGTCCACGGACCTTCGAGCGTCTGCACCACGCGGTATGGCGGATAATTCGCGGCAAGAGACGAGTTAATCGGCACATCTGCTTTGTGGCGAAAAACCACAAACACACTTTCGTAACCCTCCAATTTCAGCGGCACTTTGACTCCCGTGGCTGTTGGTGTATAGGCGGGTAACGGGCGAATGGTTCCGTCGATGGCATTCCACGCTTCGGGTTGTTGGCCGACAACCCGAAATTCGGGACAGGCCTCGATGGTTTTATCACTTTGGTTCGACACAAAATAGATCTCCATGCCGTCTACTGCACGGTGGCCATAGAGCAGCGGATCCGTCTGCTCTGTTTTGAAATCAGGCACACACTCAATGAGTGCCATCGCCGCCGCCAGATCCAAGCCATCGATCAACAACCCCTTGCCAATGCGCGCATAGTGGGTCGTGGGGTCGATTTGCGACCACAGGTCATCCGCCAGCGTGCGAACCCGTTGATCGGCTGTGGGGTAATTCTCGTAACTGGGTGAGCAGACGGGAGCTGTACCCAGCACCACAGCACCGTCCCGAATCAATTGCGCAATTTTCTCCAAAAGTTCGGGACGCATGGTCTCCTGCCGAGGCAGCACAAGCAACCGATATTGCGTGCCGTGAGGCAGTGTCAGCCGCCCCTTCCGCACGATCAGATCCCGTTCGATCACCTCGGCATTGATGTAGTCAAACTGATAGCCCTTCGGCAGTGCGGGATCGGTCACACCGGTCATTTTGGGTGCATCTTCACCGATGAAGTAAGCCACGTCAGCCACGTTAAGCCCCTGTTGCAACATGAAATTCACCCGTTTAAGGTAGTGGATAAAAAGATCCAACTGAGGAAATAACGTATTTTTGCGGTTGAACTCATTGCCAAAGGGTGCATTGACTCCCGGTTCACGATCCTCGTAGGGCTGAGAGATGTAGACGTGGAGCAGCGTGTTGTTGATCCCCTCGGTAAAGAAGCGATCACCCCGCTGCTTCATCATCGCGGGATAGCGGTGAAAACCACCGCCACCGGCCGTGAACGACTCCGCCGAGATCTTATTTTTGCCGTAGATATGTCCGCATGACGAGGCGGCACGGTTCTCAATATCACCCAAACTACCCTCACTCCAGAACTCTCCGCCGATCTCGTCGGACTGACCGCCATATTGCAAAAACTCTCCGGGGAAGCCCCAATGTCCGTAATTTTCCAGCCACGTGGTGAGACCATAGGTGTGGCTCACCTCGCGCAACCCCGCCACATAGTCGTAGGCCACTTTGTCGGCCACCATGCGACGCACATCCCACAAAAAACGGTCGGAAATAGCTTCACTGCCAACCACTACACCCGCATAGACGGGCAGAAACGGCACCGGATCATAGCCATAGCGTGCTTGAAAATCAGCAAGAAATCCATCGGTGAAATTTTGACCTCCCGTCTCGTAGGAATCTTGCACAACGACCTTCCAGCACGTGCGATCCTCCGCCGGAATACGACGATATATTTCACCTAAATAGGCTTCGAAATGGGCTGCAACGTGTTTTTTGCTCATCTTATCAATCTCCAAGCCGCGAGCCTCCGGATGCGTCGGTCCGTTGGTAACGCCCGTCGGCAGCATGCCGGTACGCAACACCGTCCACTCCCCCGCAGGAGCTTCCCACGTCAAGCAATCACCCTGAAGCCGGTCGGTCAGGTCGAGGACCTGCGAGGGCACAACGATCCCCGTAGAATCGGCCTCAACAGGTTGCTTGCGCCACATATATTCGTGCCAGTAAGGCAGCGGAGTCTGATACATCTTAGCCAGCGTCTTTTCGGGATAACGTTCGACGAAGGGCACCGACGAAAACTCAACTTCGCGCAGTCCTGCACCGGCAGAGGGGTGGGAGAGTACCAATCGGAATGTCCGCGCCGTCGTGGCAGGTACAGAGATAACCACAGGGGCATAGGGATCAAAGCCTACATTTAACGAAGCATTGAAGCGCGACACGGGAAATTCGGCCAACGTGCGATAGACCCCCTGCTCTTCCACCTCGATTTTTGCGGGGGTATCAATGGCGGCTTCCGTGGCATAAAGCCTTATGCTGCGCAACGTAAAGGGCTCGGAGGCAGTAACCGAAATCACCACCTCTTTGTTTTTCCCCTCGGAAGGGACAAGGGTGACTGCTGTTTGGTGATCGCCATCAATCAGCAATCCGGCACCGGCTATCGCGGGGTGCGTCGACAGGGTCGCGTTCTGCGTGTTCAATACGCTATTTGCACCCATCACGGCAGGGAAGGCCACCACCTTAACATCCTCAAAATCCCCTTGCGGCCGAGGCAGTGTGACCGTTAACAGCCGCCCTCCCATCACGGTGGTCGATGTGGTGGCAAGGTAACGCATGGCCTGTGTGGGTTTCACCCAAGGCCCGCCCGACTGACTCCATCCCGGCGAGTTGAAGATGCCGATCTCAATGCCCAATTCGGATGCGGTTTTGAGCGCGGTATGCACAATTCGCCACCACTCCTCGCTGTTGAACTTCACCCGTCCAACCCCCGACTCGCGCTCGTCAAGTCCGATGTTACCGATAAAGGCGCGGTTGATGCCGATGCGCTTCATCGATTGCAGGTCTTTCACAACCCCCTCTTCGCTGATATGATCTGAGATCCAATACCAATAGATCGAGGTTTGGATGCTGTCGGGTGTGGAGACGAAACCCGCCTCCAACTCTTTGCTCGAAAGGGAGGCAGGGAAGCGATTACAAGCGTTGCAAGCCAAGGCAAACAAGCAGGCAGATAACAAAATGATTGTTTTCATGAGGTTGTTGATTTAGGTTATACAAAAATAGACATTACCTCACAGGCTAAATTAAGTTTTTTGATAGAAGGAGTTGTCAAAATGACATTTGACAGATCCTGTCACAATGAGCTATGACGCAGTCTTTGAAAGTTTTTATCCTTGCACAGAGATCAGATACTGCGTTCGATCCTCGAGCTTGTCGAGAGGTCGCAGGGACACAATGTACGATCCTCGAGCCTGTCGAGAGGTCGCAAGGTCACTTGAAAGCACCCGCTCCTCGAGCCTGTCGAGAGGTCGCAAAGACACAATGTACGATCCTCGAGCCTG
>JAVXCD010000182.1:0-3766 GCA_036659655.1 Alistipes sp. | reverse complement strand
ACCTATGGCGTGACGATCCCCTCGAAGCCCAAACTCTTTTCTCCGGCGTGGTGGGAGCTGTTTGGCTGGTTCATGGCGGAGGCGAAAAAACGAGATATGACGGTGAGTCTGAGTGACTACACACTGGGTGTGGGGCAAGGCTCGTATGTGGATGAGATGCTCGCTGAAGATGCGTCGATGAATGGCTTCGAGTTGCGATTCCTGTCGGATACACTCGTGGGTCACAGCCTGAAGCGCACCTATAAAACCACCCCCTTGTCGGTGTTGGCCTATGAGTTGAATGCCGCGGGTGTGCTGACGGGAACTCCCGTGGATCTCACGGCACGAGTTAAAAAAGGTTTGCTTGTGTGGCGCAGTGTGTGGTCGCGCACGTTGGTGACTGCCGTTTGTGCCGAGCGGAAACTGCCGTCGTTGGATCCCATGCACCCACAGGCCGGGGCGAGTTATGTGCGTCACTTCTTCCAACGCTTCGAAGATCGTTTCCCCGCGGAGGCGAAGGGCGGATTGAATTTCTTTTTCTCGGATGAATTGAGTTTCAACCTGAACGGAAACATCTGGAATGATATTTTCCGTGCCGAATTTCAAAAGCGGAAAGGCTACGACCTTGTGCCCTACCTCGATGCGCTGTTTATGGATCGTGGCGACATCACTCCGAAAATCAGACTGGATTACAACGATGTGCGGGTTGCACTGAGCGAAGAGCACTTTTTCATCCCCCTTTACGCTTGGCATCAGCAGCGGCAACTGTTGTTCGGTTGTGACCACGGCGGACGTGGCATGGATGTAACCGAATTTGGCGACTATTTCCGCACACAGCGGTGGAATCAGGCTCCGGGTTGTGACCAGCCGATGTTGCAGAAGAACATCATCAAGAACAAAGTTGCCTCCTCGATTTCGCATCTCTACGAGCGGCAACGGGTGTGGTTGGAGGGCTTTCACAGCAGCAAATGGTCGACAAATACGGAACAACTGACCGATGCGATCTTTGCCAACTTTGCCATGGGGCAAAACCTGCTCAGCCTGCATGGTCTCTATTACAGCACGGCGGGTGGCTGGTGGGAGTGGGCTGCTCCGTGTAACCATTTCCACGAACCCTACTGGAAGGAGATGGAGGGGCTGTTGACCTGCACCGAGCGATTGAGCTACCTGTTGTCGCAAGGCTACCATTGTGCCGACGTGGCGTTGCTCTATCCTGTCGAGCCGGTGGTGGCGGGTTATGGCGATGCGGCCGTGCAGACGGCGTTTGCCGCGGGGGAGTACCTATATAAACAAGGGATCGATTTCGACTTCATGGATTACGAATCCTTGGCACGTGCCGAGGTGCAGGCGGGACATCTTGCCGTTGCGGGAGAGCGTTTCCGCATCCTGATTGTGCCGTCGATGCGGGCGATCCGTCAGGCCTCGCTGGAGAAGATGCTGGCCTTCAAACAGCAGGGTGGCATCATCTTGAACTTGGGCGATCTGCCCGAAGCCTCGGAAACCGCAGGTCGTAATGACCCGAAATTGAAACAACTGGTTGCGTCGATCTTTGCCACGAATGGGGACGGGTCGGTTGTCTGCCTGCAACGTCCCGACGAACTGCTGCCCGTGATTGACTCGCTCACCACGCGTGATTTTCGGGTGCTGGCGGGATCGGCTGCCGAGCCTTATGTGATGCACCGCCGCATCGGACAGAAAGAGTTGTATGCGGTGTACAATGTAGCGAAAGGTGCGACCTGCTTTTTCCGCGCCAAAGGAGGTGTCGAACTGTGGAATCCGTGGACGGGCGAAACCGAAACATTGGCTGTGGAGCGCGTGACGGAGGCCGGCACGGTTGTCCGCATGCCACTCAACAGCACGGATATGCACCTGCTGTTTTTTAATGCAGCGAGTGAACCGACGATCGCTTGCGGAGAGGAACGGGAGGTGTCCCAAAAAATCAGGCTTGACAGTCTGTGGCGTTTTGAACTTACACCGCTGTTGGACAATCGTTTCGGCGATTTCCACTGGCCGGCAACGCAGGAGCTTTTGGGTGCATATGTTTACAAAGCAAAAGATCGGGGAGCGGAGGAGTCTTTTTCGTTCGGCACGAAATTCCTACTTTTGGAGGCTGTTCCGGCCTTGACCGAGGCGCAGTTGCTGTCGCACTTACCTGAGGTGAGCGATGGCGTGAGCGTCGATGGCCGAAAATATGTGTGGCAGCCCTATAAATTCTCGTGGCGTTGGGGTGTGGAAGGCGACTACGGACACCAAGGATGGCACGGACTGAAAACAGAGATGTACGACGATTTCATCCGTCTGGGTAAGATCCGGCGGACAGATCATGCGCTGGAACGGGTTGCAGACGACAACGGGAATAAAAACTACTACCTCTATACGCGCGTACAAGCCCCTCGCAAGGGGGTGTATGCCGTCGAATACGGCCCGATGAAACCGGCAACGCTCTATCTCAACGGGCAGCAGGTGGCACCCGCCGCGCAGTTATCACTCGAAAAAGGGGTCAACGAGATCTTGCTTCATTACGACTCTCACGGCACAACGCGTTTCGCACTGCGTGACGGAGCCCCTGACGTGCTCTCACAGACGCTCTGCGAAGCCCCGTTGCGCACCAAGTTTCGCGGAGATCGTTCGCTGCTGCTCTTCGATGTGCGCAAGCAGGCCGACACGCGCAGTGAATTTCGGTTTTGTACGGCACCGGGTGTTGAGAAGTTGGAGTTTGCGGCTTATGGTGCGGCTACCGTCTCCATTGGCGACACAAAGGCGGTGATGTCGGTGCAGGCTACGCGCAAGGATGGGTTGAAAACCTATACGGCCACCCTTCCGCAGCGAGTTGTAGAGTCTGCGGAGGCGGTGATCGAGGTGACCGAGCCGTGGGGTTATGCCGGGGGTAGCGTCATCGACGGACCGGTGAAGCAGGTGTGTGGCGAGGGGTTGATTCCCATTGGGGACTGGTCGCAGATTGATGGGTTGACGGCCTATTCAGGTGGTGCATGGTACCGCACAACCTGCATCCTCGACGGGCAACAAGCCCAGACACGGGTCGAACTCGATCTGGGTAAGGTGATTTCGACGGCCGAAGTGTGGGTCAACGGCCGCAAGGTGGGTTGCCGGCTCAGTGCGCCATGGCGCATGGACATCACGGAGCAGGTGGTTGTAGGCGAAAATAAGATCGAAGTCTTCGTGTGCAATACTGCCGCGAATCACTATCTGTCGACTCCAACGGCTTATCGAGGTGAAATTACGTCGGGCATTCTTGGTCCGGTGACGATCGAATGTCTGAGTAAAAAGTAGGAAATAGATGGTTTCTGCAATTTGTTGTAAATAATTTGATATAAATTTTGCTATTACATAAAAATGTAGTAATTTAGTCATGTCGAACTATCAACTTAAAATTCAACAAATATGATTATCACATTTAACGAATTGCGTCGTATCAAAGACAGATTGCCCAGTGGCAGTTCTCAACGCATTGCAGACGAGTTAAGAATAGATGTAGAAACAGTCCGTAACTATTTCGGTGGTCAGCATGCGGCGAAGGATTGTGCCGGTATTCATTTCGAACAAGGACCTGATGGTGGTGTTGTGACATTGGATGATACCGCGATTCTGGATGCGGCGATGCGTATTCTGAACCAGAAATAGCAGTCCGCAACAAATTTTCACAAGAGGTCGCAAGGTTCACCTTGCGACCTCTTGTGTCGTCTAACGAACAGCTTGAGGGGCTTCTCCTTTGGAAATTGAGAATCAAGCGGTATTTCCTGTTGATGAAAATACCCACACGATCCTC
>JAVXCD010000181.1:2003-3888 GCA_036659655.1 Alistipes sp. | reverse complement strand
CAAAATTTTGTTATTTCGCCGCCCCACCGGCGAGCCGGCCGAGTGGACTCAAGGGGTCACCGTACCCGATCCTCGAGCTTGTCGAGAGGTCGCAAGGTCAATCAGCACGTACCTTTGCGACCTCTCGACGAGCTCGAGGATCAGGGGGGGGGTATTTCAGCTTGAGTCTAATTTATTTCCCCAACATAGTTTTCAACTTGATACGAAAAAACCTGCGACAGTCTCTGTTGCAGGTTTCTCTATTTGTAGGTTATCCGGAGACCGTCTTTTATGCCATGACCAATTTCTCGATCTCTTCGACCTGTCGCCGGAAGGCCTTGTCGGTCTCAATGAGGTTGGCGACGGCTTTGCACGAGTGCAGTACCGTTGCGTGGTTTCTACCGCCTATGGCCGAACCGATCATTGTCAGCGGTGCTTTGGTGTGCTGCTTAGCCAAGTGCATGGCTATCTGTCGAGCTTGTGCAATTTCACGGGTGCGCTCCGCCGAGTTGAAACGTTCGGCATCCAGATTGAGATATTCGCATACCACCTTGACAATGTGCTCGATGGTGATCTCCTTTTGGTAGAGTTGCACGTAGACCTTCAGGATCTCTTTTGCCAGCGAGATGGTGATCTTGCGCCCAAGGAACGAGGCGTTGGCCACCAGCGAGGAGAGTGCTCCCTCTATTTCGCGCACGTTGGCTGAGATGTTGTCGGCCAAATAGGTTGCCACGTCATCCGTGATCTGGGCATTGAGTTTCCGGGCTTTGGCACGGATGATTTTGAGTTTGGTTTCGTAATCGGGAACGTTGAGTTGGGTCGACAACCCCCATTTGAAACGGGTGAGCAGTCGTTGCTCAATATCTTTCAACTCCACGGGCGGTTTATCCGAAGTGAGAATCAACTGTTTGCCGGCGAGTTGCAGGTGGTTGAAAATGTTGAAGAAAGCATTCTGCGTACCTGTCTTGCCTGTCAACTCTTGAATATCGTCGATAATCAACACGTCGATCATCTGGTAGAAATGGATGAAGTCGGGGATCTCTCCGTTCTTGTAGGCGGTCTGAAATTGCGCCTGAAACTTATTCATCGACACATAGAGCACCTGCAATTCGGGATGCCGCTGGCGTACCTCATGCCCCACCGCTTGTGCAACGTGGGTCTTGCCCAGCCCCGAATTACCATATATATAGAGGGGGTTGAAGGGGGTGTTGCCCGGAGTTACCGCAATCGACATACCCGCCGAACGAGCCAGCCGGTTGCATTCACCCTCGATGAATGTTTCGAAGGTGTAGTTGGGATTGAGTTGCGGATCGATAATTATCTTCTTGAGTCCCGGAATTACAAAAGGATTCTTTATATTTGCAGTGTTTGTCTGCGTATTGAAACGCGAGATCGCCGTGGTATCAGCCTCTGCCGTCACCGGGACACGCACTTCTGATTTAGGCACAGCATAGTGCAGGCGGGTTTGTTGACCGTAGAGTTGCGAGATGATCGGGCGCAGAAAGAGAATGTAGTTCTTTTCAATCTGATAGACGTAACTTGCGTTGGGTACACGCAGGCGTAGCGTGGTGCCGTCAAATTCCAACGGAACGATGGGCTCGAACCACTTGACAAACTCCTCTTCGGAAGTCTGCGCCTTGATTTGGTCAAGGCAATTCTGCCACATATCACTATATGTCTGTGTGTTGGTTAACATTGTAAGGGTTGCACTAATTTTGATGAGACAAAGTTGTGCATAATTTTGCGAAAAGATTCTAAAAAATCTATTGCTTTTTCAGTTTTTTTATATATAGAGAGATAAGGGTTTCCGATGGGTTTATTTTTAACTATCTGATAGTGAATATTAGAATATTTTCACTATATTTGCATATAAAATTTTTGACAGTCGGAAGACTAAACTATAAAT
>JAVXCD010000181.1:0-1997 GCA_036659655.1 Alistipes sp. | reverse complement strand
ACTGTCTGATAGTGAATATTAGAATATTTTCACTATATTTGCATATAAAATTTTTGACAGTCGGAAGACTAAACTATAAATAAAACTAATAAATCTTATGGCAAACGATTTAGAGCAAATGGTATTACAGAAAGCCCAGATGTGGCTGGATGGCCACTATGACGAAGATACAAAGAAACAAGTTAAGTATCTGATTGATAATAATATGAAGGATCTTATAGAGAGCTTTTATAAGGATCTTGAGTTCGGTACGGGCGGACTGCGTGGGGTGATGGGCGTAGGCTCTAACCGTATGAATGTCTACACCGTAGGAGCGGCTACACAGGGGCTGGCAAACTATTTAAAAAGCAATTTTAAGGGGGAGGCAATTCGGGTTGCTGTGGGGCACGACAGCCGCAATAATTCGCGTATGTTTGCCGAGCGTGTGGCCGATATTTTTGCCGCAAACGGTTTCACGGTTTACCTATTCAATTCTCTGCGTCCGACTCCCGAAATGAGCTTTGCCATTCGGGAATTGAAGTGCCATTCGGGGGTGATGGTGACCGCTTCGCACAACCCCAAGGAGTATAACGGTTACAAGGCTTACTGGAACGATGGCTCGCAGGTCACCGCGCCGCACGATCAGAACATCATCACCGAGGTGGGAAAGATCACCGATGTTGATATGATCCAAATGGGATGCAACAAAGAAAACATCCATATTCTGGACGAGAAATTTGACGAGATCTACCTGAGTAAGATCAAGGAGTTGTCGCTCTCACCCGAATGTGTGAAGCGTCATCACGATCTGAAGATTGTCTACACACCCTTGCACGGTGCGGGTGTGCGCTTGGTGCCGGCTTCGCTCAAGATGTTTGGTTTCACCAACGTGAAACTCGTTCCGGAGCAGGCGGTGATCGACGGAAACTTCCCTACGGTGGAATCCCCCAACCCCGAAGAGCGCAAAACGATGTCGATGGCTATCAATTTGGCGGCCAAAGAGGGTGCGGATCTGGTGTTGGCCACCGATCCCGATTCCGATCGTATCGGTGTGGCGCTACGCAACAAGAAGGGTGAATATGTGCTGTTGAACGGCAATCAGACCTTGGTGTTGTTGCTGAGTTACCAATTGACACGCTGGTCGGAGTTGGGTCGGCTCAATGGCAATCAATATGTGGTTAAGACCATCGTCACCTCGCAGATGGCAAATGCCGTGGCGGAGTACTTCAAAGTGAAGTGCTACGATTGCTTGACGGGTTTCAAGTATATTGCTAAGATTATTCGCGAGAACGAGGGTAAGTCACAATATATAGGTGGCGGAGAGGAGAGTTTCGGGTACCTTGCGGGTGACTATGTGCGTGATAAAGATGCGGTGTCGGCCTGCTCGTTGGCGGCTGAGGCTGCGGCATGGGCGATGGATACCATGGGGCTGACGCTCTATGAGTGGTTGCAGGAGTTGTATGTGAAATATGGTTTCTATCATGAAGGCTTGGTTGCTGTTGTTCGCACGGGCAAGGAGGGTGCGGAGTTGATTCAGCAGATGATGATTGATTTCCGTGCGAATCCCCCTAAAGCGATTTTAGGTTCGGAGGTGGTGCGCATCAATGACTTCAAGAGTTTGAAATCCCTCGATGTGAAGACGGGGATGTGCACGCCTATTGAGCAGGATGCCAGCAATGTACTCCAATGGTTTACGGCGGATGGTACTATTATTTCGGTGCGTCCGTCGGGCACGGAGCCGAAGATCAAATTCTATTTCGGTGTGAAGGCTACCCTGCCCTCGGTGGCCGATTACGACAAGGTGCTGGCGGCTCTCGATGCGAAGATGGCCGGTATAAAGAGCGATTTGAAGTTGCAATAATTACAATACTCTAATTAGTAAACCTCTACACATGAGACGTGTAGGGGTTTTTTTTATTTTTATACAAAATAATTAATGAAATAGTTATATAACTAACTAATTAGTTGTATATTTGCATTACAGAAATCAACTAAACTTATAGTTACGATGGATAATG
>JAVXCD010000180.1:0-3925 GCA_036659655.1 Alistipes sp. | reverse complement strand
GTTCCAATGCGCCTCAATGGCGAGGATTAGGTCTCGCAAACTTTCGCTTTTGGCGAGTTGTCCGAACATCATTACAAGGAGTTGATTCCAGCAAGTGAATGACTTAATGTATCTGTCCCCCTGATATTTACGGGCAAGATAATTAAAATTATTTCGATCAAGGAACTCGACTAATTGGGCAAAAACGTATTTGTCTTTATTCATAACGGTCTGATTATGACCGCAAAGGTAATTTCAAATCGTTGCGCGCGCAAAAACGTTGTAACAAATTAAATTTCAATCATTTCAAAGAACTTTCTCGGATTTTTAGTGGACACTAATGATTAAATTCAAACAGTTTCTAAAAATGGATTAAACCGTAATTTTTGTTAGCGTAAACCCCTACACGATCCTCGGCCTAATTAATTCTTCCCAGCGGAATTTTATCTTGATCCGGAATAATTGATCTGAATTTTGCTATATTTGTAAAAGTATTCACTCTTTAAAAAAAATTGCGTATGAAATGGTTCTTGAAATGTATTCGGAATTATGTGACTTTCAGCGGTCGTGCACGCCGCAAGGAGTATTGGAATTTTGTGCTGTTTACGTGTGTCTTTATGATCATCGCACAAATACTTGACTGGGCGATCTTTGATGCACCGGCCGGGGGCGTGTTTGCGATGTGTCTTTGCCTGTTCCTATTTTTGCCGAGTTTGGCTGTGCAGGTGCGCCGATTGCACGATACCGGTAAAAGCGGATTTCGTTTGCTTTGGCCTATCCTTGCTTATATTGTGTGGATTATTTTACTTGTAATTACCGGTGCCGGCTCTTTGGCCGCGCTACTGCAATCCGGTGGCTGTTTTAACATGGATTTGCCGGTGGCTTTTATCTCCATTCTTAGTATCGGTATGCTGGGGTTTTTTGTTTGGGGAATCCTGTTTTTGGTGTGGTATTGCACCAACGGGGATCAGGGTGATAATAAATACGGCTCCGACCCCAAAGAGGTTGTAGAATAGCCGTTTTTGATGAAATATAGAGGTTCGGACTCGAAAGTTCGGACCTCTTCTTTTTTTATAATATTAATTTTTTATCTTTATTTTGCGATTTTTTGTAACGAATAGCAACAATTGCAGCATTTTTTTCGTATATTTGTAAGGAACTACAATTAAACGGCATATTATGGCTAAAATCAAAGGAACAATCATTGTCGATAAGGAGCATTGTAAAGGTTGCGGGGTCTGTGTGGCTTCGTGTCCTTGCGAGGTACTCCAACTATCGGTGGAAGTGAACAGCAAAGGCTACCCCGTTTCTCAAATGGCAAATCCCGACGCTTGCACAGGCTGTGCGTCGTGTGCGGTTATTTGCCCGGACAGTTGCATTACGGTCTATCGTCAAAAATTCGAATAAGTTATGGCAGAGAAAGAGGTAAAACTAATGAAAGGCAACGAAGTGATCGCTTATGCGGCGATTCGCTACGGTTGCGACGGCTATTTCGGCTATCCTATTACTCCGCAGTCGGAGGTGATGGAGACACTTATGGAACTCAAACCGTGGGAAACCACCGGGATGGTCGTTCTGCAAGCGGAGTCTGAAATATCTTCAATTAATATGGTCTATGGAGGTGCATCGACGGGTAAACGTGTGATGACTTCATCGTCGAGTCCCGGTGTGAGTCTGATGAGCGAGGGTTTGAGTTACCTCGCCGGTGCAGAACTCCCGTGTGTGGTGGTCAACTGCCAACGTGGCGGTCCGGGGCTGGGTACGATTCAACCTTCACAAGGCGATTATTTCCAAGCCTGCAAGGGCGGCGGTCACGGTGATTTCCATCTGATTGTGCTGGCTCCGAATTCAGTGCAGGAGATGCATGACTTTGTCGGTGATGCGTTCGATCTGGCATTCAAATACCGCAACCCCGCGCTGATCTTGGCGGATGGTGCGATCGGTCAGATGATGGAGAAGGTGGTGCTTGCGCCCCAACGACCTCGCAGAACTAACGAGGAGATTGCGGCAGAATGCAAAACATGGGCTGCTTATGGTAAGCCTTCAGATAGACCTCGTAATGTGATCACTTCGTTGGAGTTGCAGTCGGAGAAGATGGAGATCATCAACAAACGTTTGCAGGCCAAATACAAGGCAATGGAAGAAAACGAGGTGCGCTATGAGGCAATCGATTGTGAGGATGCGGATTACGTGATCGTGGCCTTCGGTTCGGCGGCACGTATCTGTTCGGCTACGGTTGAGTTGGCTCGTGCCGAAGGTCTCAAGGTGGGACTTCTTCGTCCGATCACCCTCTATCCGTTCCCCACGCAGGCACTCAAAGATCTGGCAAAGCGCGGTGTGAAAGGATTCCTTTCGGCCGAACTCAATGCCGGTCAGATGGTGCAGGATGTGCGGTTGGCAGTCAACGGAGTGGCTCCGGTGGAGCATTACGGTCGTCAGGGCGGTATGTTGTTTGCTCCGGACGAGGTGCTGGTTGCGCTGAAAGATAAATTGATTGATAAAAAGTAAAGATTATGGCAGAGGTTGAAATCAAAAAAGAGAACTTGGTATACGCCAAATCGAAACTCATAACGGAAAATGTGATGCACTACTGCCCCGGTTGCAGCCATGGTACGGTGCATAAACTGATCGCCGAGGTGATCGAAGAGATGGGTTTGGAGACAAAAACCGTGGCAATATCACCTGTGGGTTGTGCGGTGTTTGCCTACAATTACATTGATGTGGACTGGATCGAGGCGGCACACGGACGCGCTTGCGCTGTGGCTACTGCCGTGAAACGGCTGCATCCCGAAAACATGGTCTTCACCTATCAGGGTGATGGTGACCTGTCGGCCATCGGTACGGCGGAGTCGATTCATGCGGCAGCCCGTGGCGAGAATATCGTGGCAATCTACATCAACAACGCAATCTACGGTATGACGGGCGGTCAGATGGCTCCTACTACCCTATTGGGCATGAAGACGGCGACGACACCCTATGGGCGTGATCCTCGTCTGAATGGTTATCCTTACAAAATTGCCGAGATGATGGCGCACTTGGATGGTACAACTTACATTACACGTCAGAGCGTGCATACGCCGGCGAACGTGCGTAAATGCAAACGGGCGATCCGCAAGGCTTTCGAGAATTCGATGGCCGGCAAGGGTTTTTCGCTGGTGGAGGTTGTGGCTACGTGCAACAGCGGTTGGAAGATGTCTCCTGTGGCAGCCAACGAGTGGCTGGAGCAGAATATGCTTCCGTTCTATCCGCTGGGTGATATTAAAGATGTAAAATAGGAGGATAAGCAGATGAAAGAGACTTTGATTATTGCAGGATTTGGAGGACAAGGTGTCCTCTCGATGGGAAAGATTCTGGCTTACTCAGGTGTAATGCAGGATTATGAGGTTACATGGATGCCTTCTTATGGCCCGGAGATGCGCGGTGGCACGGCAAACGTGACGGTCGTGATTTCGGACAAAAAAATATCGTCACCTATTGCGCACGAATTTGACACGGCGATTATTCTCAATCAGCAATCGATGGAGAAATTTGAACCGATGGTGAAGGCGGGGGGCATACTGATCTACGACACGAATGGTATTACGCGTCACCCTGTGCGTAAGGATATTAACGTCTACACGATCGATGCAACGGCCGAGAGTGCACGGATGGGGCAGGCAAAACTCTTCAACACAATGATCTTGGGTGGTTACCTGAAGGTTCGTCCCGTGGTGAAGATGGAGAACGTGATGGTCGGCTTGAAGAAGTCGTTGCCGGAGCGTGCTTGGAAGATGTTACCGGCAAATGAAAAGGCCATTCAATTTGGTGGCGAAATAATTCATAAAAAATAGGTGCTGATTTTCCACAACAACAAAGCAGGAGCTGCAAAGCTCCTGCTTTGTTGTTTTTAATTCTCCGATTTCTTGACGCTTTTTTGCCAAGTCGGAAGGGCAGAACAAAACAGAGC
>JAVXCD010000179.1:0-3955 GCA_036659655.1 Alistipes sp. | reverse complement strand
CATCTTTGAAGACCACCACGCCGAATTTCCAGCCCCAATAGGAGGCATCCATTAGCACTATGACCTGCTTGTTGGAAGATACGATGCGCGTGGAGCGTTGGGTGTCTAATTTGCGACGAATGGTTCTTTCGTTGACTTTGTATTTGGTTTCCAGTCGGTTAACCGACTGGCAACCAAATACGTAATCTTCGCTTAATTGATCAACGTCAAGACGTTTTACGCCCCTAAATTGCTTGCCACAATCCTTGCACTTGTAGAGCTGAATCGAACCAACCTTACCGTTCTTTACGATGCTTAGAGAACGGCAGAAAAAGCATGTTTTTTGTTCATCCCTTTTGAAATAGTGCAAATATAACTATTTCAATTAATTACAAAGCTTTCATCCTTCTTTTTGTCCATTAAGCCAGAATTCACGCACCATTTTGACCATTAAGCCGAAATGTGTACTTTGCGACCTCTCGACAGGCTCGAGGATCGTACATTGATTAGTCTTTGCGACCTCTCGACAGGCTCGAGGATCGTGAAGTGCGCTGTTATGTAGAATAACGCAAAGAGCCGAAAAGGACGAGATTAATAAATCTAAATAACTCAACCCAGAATAGCATAGGTTCTCAACTCTTTGTTGAGAGCTTTTTCGTTGCCTCCGAGTGACGCATCAACCAAGGCATGGAAGCGTGGAGAGTGGTTTTTATGGACGGTGTGACACAGTTCATGCACAATCACATAGTCCCGTAGATGTTCCGGTAAAGTCATCAGAAAAAGACTTAGCGACAAGTTATTGCGACCGGAGCAGGAGCCCCATTTCGAACGTGCGGCACGAATTGACACCTTGTTGTAGGTCAGACCTAAAACCTCGGAGATGCGAGCCACCCGCGCGGGAAGATCGGCCTTTGCCTGCCGGCGCAACTCCTCTACACGAGCTTGCTCCTGCTCCGGTGGCAGTTGCGGCTGAGAAGGATGCCGCTCGGCCTGCCGCTGTCGCATGGCTGTGATCCAATCAATCTTCTCTTCCAAGAACGCGAGTGCCCGCCGTGCCGACACCCCATATGGGAAGGAGAGTCGCACGTGGCCGATCCTATTTACGGAAAGCGCAATACGCGTTGAGCGACGTGACTGCGAAAGCGTCACATCGCCCAATACGGGATGTTTATAATATGTTTGAGACATAAAATCAGGACAATTTCTTCGCCCAGCGATATTTAGAAGCTGTTTCAAATTTATTAATCTCCTCTTTTCGGCTCTTTTTGCCCCTATAAATCCTCATTTAACTTGCTAAAATCGGATTTACAGCACAAAAACAGGAACAAAAATACCTCTCAAAATTCTTAGGAGCGAGCGCAAACAAGCTTGCTTGATTTGCCGAGAGACGACAGAATTTATGTAAATAACTTCGGTAACAAATTAATTAATAGTAGGCAGGAACGAGTACTTTTTGGCGTAATGCATCATCTGCTCCACAAAGTTATTGGGATAGACCACCTTCACGTCCACAATCTTGCCGTCCTTCTCCACCAATTCATAGTCCGGATTCACAAAACCGCCGTAGGGCTCAATGCCCAATGCGTAGTAGCGATCGCGAACCTCCTTGTGTAATACGGGATCTACCTTGACGGCATAGTTCTCAACCAGAGCCTTACCGGCCTCGTAGTCACCCTCCGACTTGATGCGCTGCACCTCACGAAGCATCTGTCCCAGCAGCGTACGGAGTTTGTCGAAATCGTTGATTACCACATAGGTTTTACCCTCTTTTTTGACCCATTCGATCACCTTGTCCGCCTTGCCCTGCTCGTAGCACCATTCGGCAATCAGTTTGCGGTTGCGCATGTGCGACTCCTCGACATTCTTACCCAACTCGACGCGAGCCAATTGGGTCATCATACCATTCATAATGTACTCGGCATACTGCGCTTTCGCCAAGTCTAACGAGGGAATCAGCCCTAACTCAACCAATTTGGGATCGCCCAGATAGTAGAGTCCAAAGAGGTCGGCACGAGTCTCTTCGAGTGTCGAAGAGTAACTCTTCAACTCGCCGCCTTTCGTGCCGGGAGCCATCTGACCCGATCCGTGTCCCAAACATTCGTGCAGGTCTGTATGCAGGTCATCCGCCAATTTGCCGTATTTTTCGATGCGCTCACGATCTTCGGCGCGCAGCATAAATTCCTCCTCGAAACCGTTGCCGTGTGCCGCTTTGTTATAGGCATAAGTGATGTTGTCGATGGTCACCGATTTGGAACCATACTCCTTGCGAATCCAATCCGCATTGGGCAGGTTAATACCGATAGGTGTGGCGGGGAAGCAGTCGCCACCCAACATCGCCACGGTAATCACCTTGGCCGACACCCCTTTTACCACGGCTTTCTTGTAAGCCGAATCCACCGGCGAGTGATCCTCAAACCACTGCGCATTCTTCGAGATCACCTCCGTGCGGTGGCAGGCCGCTTTGTCCATAAAATTCACGTTCGACTCCCACGATGCTTTGCGTCCCAGCGGGTCACCGTAGTCCTCGATAAAGCCATTCACAAAATCTACATTCGACACCGTATCTTGCACCCACAGTACATTGTAACGATCGAAATCGCGCAGATTCCCCGATTTGTAGTAGGCCACCAGTGCCTCGATCGTCGACTTCTGAGGATCCTTTGCCACACCGGCTGCTTTC
This sequence comes from Alistipes sp., assembly GCA_036659655.1. Lineage (GTDB taxonomy): Bacteria > Bacteroidota > Bacteroidia > Bacteroidales > Rikenellaceae > Alistipes. The sequence goes on along the minus strand of JAVXCD010000179.1, from coordinate 1,296 downwards.
TCCAGCCAGTAGACTATTTTCTCGATGGCCGGCGAGTACATACCACCCACATGCCACACCTTCTCTACCACTTTCCCGTCCTCTTTCACCAGCTTGGAGTTCAGCCCGTAGGAGATCGGTGTAGAGTCGGCAGGGTTGATCATTGCCGCATAAAACTGCTCCACTTCGGGTTGTGTCACCCCCTCGTAATAGTTGTTAGCCGACGAGGTGATCATGTCCACGCCCGCTGTCTGATCGAGCCGGCTCTTGTAGAGTGTCGGATCAAAAATCGCCTTGCAGACCTCGCCACGCAGTGCATTCAACTCCCCGAACTTCTCTTCGGGAATCGTCTCGATCACGTCCAACAGGTAGCCTTCCGTAAATTCAGGCGTAAATTTGTCGTTCGAATAGTGGTGGTGGATGCCGTTGGCAAACCATATTTTCTTCAGATATTTCTCCACGGCTTTCCAGTTGTCCGACGTGCGGTCGCCCGTATAATTCTCGTAGACGGTCTCCAGTGTGCGGCGTATGGCCAGATTGTATTTGAAATTCTGGTCAAACAACATGTCACGACCGCATTTGGCGGCCTCTGCGAGGTAGTAGACCAAAATTTTCTCCTCCAACGGCAAATTCTCAAATTCGGGAACTTCATAGCGGATTACCTTCACGTCGTCGAAACGATCGACGATCCACTCAGCCTCGGTTTTGGGTTTGTTGCAAGAAGATAATGCAATAGTAATTAATGACATAGATGCAATTGTAAGTATTGTTTTCATATCGTTTTGGGGTTTAGTACGTTTTGCGGTTCACAATATAAGAAAATTCCGGCTGTTTCCCCTACTGAAAGGCAAAAAAAAGGATCAAGATGAAATTCCGGTGGAAAATGGCAGGTGAAAAGTGGATCAGGCGGAAATACCCATACGATCCTCGAGCTTGTCGAGAGGTCGCAAAGACAATCAGCACAGTGTCTTTGCGACCTCTCGACAAGCTCGAGGATCGTGCTTCTTCGTCACACAAAACTCGGCTTCTAAAGCAGGTGACAACTTCAAACAGTTTCTAAGGATTGTGAATTCATAAAAAATCAAAAATATGACAACACCACAGAACCAGTTATTCGAAACAACGATGATCGTCGAACTTCCAAATGGGGAGAAAATCGCGTGGCGACTGACCAAGGAGCAGACACACCGCGTGGAGGAGTTGCAGACACAGGGGATAAAACTCTTTACGGCAATTTATCAAGCACGGCAAGAGATTCCCGGCGCAGAGTTGATCGCCGAGCCAGAACAGATCGTTCCGATTGAGCAACCGTCGGGA
>JAVXCD010000178.1:0-3959 GCA_036659655.1 Alistipes sp. | reverse complement strand
GTACGGTGCTGATTGCCTTTGCGACCTCTCGACAAGCTCGAGGAGCGAAAACAAACAGGCGACCTCTCGACAGGCTCGAGGATCGGGTATAAGCATGCAAATAATAGTTAGCTCCGCGATTTACTTGTACACTTTGGGGGTCACTGTCTTTTGCAAAACACCGAGGGCATTCATGGAGAGAGCCTCCAGTTCGTTTTCGCCGGGGTAAACCGTGATCGGTGCAATGAAAGAACAGTAGTCGATGATGTTATCTACGACTATCTGGTTGTAGGCGATGCCTCCCGTGAGAATGATGGCATCCACTTCGCCTTTCAGCACAGCGGCCATGGCACCGATCTCCTTCGAAATAGTGTAACACATGGCATCGATGACCTCTTTTGTCTTTTTGTCGCCTTTCTCGATCTGTTCCACGGCCAACATCACGGAATTAATGCCCAAGTGAGCCACTAATCCGCCTTTGCCCGAAAGAATTTTATGCAGTTGATTTTGCGTATATTTCCCTGAGAAACAAAGATCTACCAATTCACCTGCCGGAACCGTGCCGGCACGTTCCGGGGCAAAGGGTCCGTCCCCGTTGAGCGCATTGTTCGTGTCGACAACACGTCCCTGCCGATGTGCCGACACCGAGATGCCGCCACCAAGATGTGCCACCACTAAATTCGACTTTTCATAGTCGATACCCGTTTTTTTGCAGTGCAGGCGGGCGGTGGCCTTCTGGTTGAGAGCATGGAAAATCGAACGGCGAGGGCACTCCGGCACTCCGCTTAGGCGTGCCACCTCGTCCATCTCATCCACAACAACCGGATCGGCGATGTAAGCCTTGACACCCACCATGCGGGCGATTTCGTCGGCAATGAGGCCGCCAAGGTTCGAAGCATGCTCCATGGTGGCATGTTGCAAATCGTGTTTCATGGCCGTATTGACCTCGTAAACACCACCTTCGATAGGATGCAATAATCCTCCGCGACCCACCACGGCCGCCAGTGTGTGCAGATCGAACTGCCGCTCTTTAAGGGCAGAGAGAATCAGGTCGCGCCGCCACTCAAGTTGCGAGGCTACATTTGAAAATTGTGCGATCTGCTCAGCGGGATGGCGCAGCGTCAAGTCGAACTGCGACACTTCATCCTTGTAGAGGGCTACTTTGGTGGATGTAGAGCCCGGATTGATGGCTAAAATATTGAAGCTCATAGGTTCTGATTATTTCACAGCTAAACAAGCCAGTGCAATAGAGAATAATTTTGTCTTGCTTGTGTCGCCACGCGAGGTGAGTACGCAAGGAACTTTCGTTCCCATGACCATGGCCGCTAATTCGCCGCCGCAGAGGTGTGTCACCGACTTAAAGAATACGTTTGCCGACTCCAAGTTGGGAAAGAGCAACGCATCCGGATCGCCCGCAACAGAGGATCCCTTGACTCTTTTCTGTTCTGCAACATCCTTATAAAGAGCAACATCCAACGACAACGGGCCATCAACAACGACATTGCCCAGTTGTCCGCGATCGGCCATCTTGGCCAGCAAAGCACCCTCGGTGGAGGAGATAACCGTAGGCAGCAACTGCTCCGACGGAGCGATGCAGGCGATCTTCGGAGTCTTGATACCCAACAGATTGGCGGTTTTGGCAAGGTAGCCGATCTGGATGATTTTTTGCTTAAAATCAGGCAATGGAATCACCGCCACATCCGACATAAGCAGCAACTTATGGTAGCAATTCATCTCGACAACGGAGACGTGGCTCAGCACGCCCTTGGGTGGGAACAATCCGGCATCCTTATTCAAAATGCCACGCATATATTTGTCCGTCGAGACCAATCCTTTCATCAACACGTCTGCATTGCCTGCCACCACGGCAGCCACGGCCAGTTGTACACACGTCACATCCACCGTTTCGTTGACGATGTTAAATGCTGTGATGTCAATATTTGACTCTTTGCAGACCTGCTCGATGATGGCCTTTTCACCGTAAAGAGTAGGTTCTACCAGTCCTTGTTTATAAGCTTCGTAAACGGCTTCGAGGGTGTGGGGATCCTGCCCGTAAGCAACGGCTAAGCGTTTTCTGCCTTTTTTGCGTGCCTCTTCGATAATTTCAGTAAGATGTTTCATTGTTCTGTAGTTGTTATGTTGATAGTTTGTTTTATATTTTGTTCTATATTGCAAAAAATTATTGACCCATTCGATTCTCCGAGGCTATTTCACAAGGTTGTAAGTGTCTGAAGCAATGACAAGTTCCTCGTCCGTGGCGATCACGGCAACTTGGACTTTCGAATCGGCAGTCGAGAGTATTTTGTTGACTCCCCGCACTCCGACGTTGGCGGCACAGTCGAATTTCACGCCCATAAATTCCATGTTGGCACAGACTCCTTCGCGCAATTCTGCCGAATTTTCACCCACACCGCCCGTGAAGACGATCAGATCGAGTCCGCCCATTTCAACGGCATATTCGCCGATGAACTTTCGCACACGGGCATAGTACATATCGCGCGCCAAAATGGCTTTTGGGTCTCCCTGATCGTAGGCCTTATCAATGTCGCGCATGTCGCTCGACAAACCGGTCAGCCCCTGTACACCCGACTGTTTGTTCATCATGTTGTTCAGATCGGCGTAGGAAAGCCCCTCTTTTTCACCGATGAAAGTGATCGCACTGGGGTCTACACAGCCGCAACGGGTACCCATCACCAAGCCATCCACGGGCGAAAAACCCATTGAGGTGTCGAAAGATTTGCCGTTGAGCACAGCCGTAACCGAGGCTCCGTTACCAATGTGGCAGGTAATGATCTTCGAGTGGTTAAGATCCAAACCGGCAAGTTGCGCGCCCATTGTGGCAACGAACTTGTGGCTGGTGCCGTGGAAACCGTATTTGCGCACCCGATACTGTTCGTAATATTTGTAGGGCAGGGCATACATGTAGTTAATGGCGGGAATGGTCTGGTGAAACGACGTGTCGAACACCGTTACCTGCGGCGTACCGGGCAGCACCTTTTCAATCGAAAGCACACCCTCCAAGTTGGCGGGATTGTGCAGCGGTGCTATTTGAAACAACGAGCGGATCTGCTGTTTCACCTGTTCGGTGACCAGACAGCTGGCTGCAAAAAATTCGCCTCCGTGTGCCACACGATGCCCCACTGCCTTGATTTCGTTCAGCGATGCGATGACCCCATGCTTGGGATCCGTCAGGGCTTTGAGCACAAGGCTGATACCTGTCGTGTGGTCGGGAATAGCCTGATGCAACTCAAAAACCGCTTTGCCCACCGGTTTGTGGGTGAGGTCCCCCGCGGCCATGCCGATACGTTCTACAAGGCCTTTGGCCAAGAGTGTGCTTGTTGCCGGCTCCCGGTCGATCACTTGGTATTTGATCGACGAACTGCCACAGTTTAATACTAAAATTACCATTGTTTTATCTCTTAATTAATTTTCAATACTTGTCCTATCCACATACCTCCGGCCACACAAACTACGCAACATACCACACTCGCCAAGATGTAAAGTGCCGCCGCAAGATAACTCCCCGCCTGCAACAGCCGCACCACATCGGCCGAAAAGGTGGAAAAAGTGGTGAATCCACCACAAAATCCGATCACCAGCAACCAAGTAAAAGTTGCCGAATCGAGCACCGAAAGCAGAATACCGATCAATAGTGATCCGATGAGGTTGACCGCGAAAGTACCTGCGGGAAAACCAAACAACGTGTGCCCCGCCAAGGTGTAATAAGACAGCAAATAACGGGCAATACTCCCCACTGCCCCACCGCAACCGACGGCCAATAATTCACGAATCATAAGTTAAAGGTAGGTAAATTTATATGAATTTGCAAATTTACGCAAAAAAATCTTACAGATTATTGTTTTTCAGAAGCTGTTTTAATTTGTTACCGAAGTTATTTGAGAACTATTTTTGTTCCTGTTTTTGTCCTGTAAATCCGATTTTAGCGAGCTAAATGAGGATTTACAGGGCGAAATCCGGGG
>JAVXCD010000177.1:0-4010 GCA_036659655.1 Alistipes sp. | reverse complement strand
ACAAGCATTACGGTTTGATCCCTTTTTTCACTCCACGGGAAGAGGTGCACAGCTTCAATCCGGCCAAAAACAACATCAAAAAAGAGCGGAAATCCGACTATTTCGGACCTCCGCTCCACACAACTATGAACTTTTTATTTTGAAAATTTGGAAATTGCTATTTGCGACACCTCTCCGGCATAATCGCCCCCTGCGGCTCGATACCTTTGAGATACGTGCCAAAAAATACCTCCATGGCTCGGTAGAAATCGCACCGGTTTTCGGTGGCAGAAGCCATATCCCTCGTTGTCTTTGACCATGTAATCCACCTGTACACCGCTATCACAAAGCGACTTGATCATCCGATCACTCTCGTTGATGTTGACATCGGTTCTTTTTTGTACTAAGAAGCTGTTTTTAGGCCTGTGTTATATAGTAAGACGCTACAAAGTTCAAAAAGTTAAATCGCAAACATTTTTTGAACCCCATTTTTCTTACATGCTATTTGACGATGCAAATATACAGACTTATTTTTGAAAAACAAATGTTATTTATTGTTTTTCGATAATTATTTTTTGGTAAGCAACCAAAAAGGGGATGCAATTTACTTGCATCCCCTTCTCATTCGGTTCGATAAGAGCCGTTATTCCGCGTCCGTCATTTTGTAGAGTTTGTCGCCACGCCGAACAATCTGAGGCGTTTGGATGGAACAGAAAGCACCTTGACAAGTCTCTGTAATGGGTTGTCCGTTGCTGTCGTGCAGGGTTTCTACCCGTTGCTCGGTCACGCCTGTGGTTTCGCCCATAAAGAAAATTTCGTCACCCACAGCAAGCGGTGCCGCCTCGACAAGTACCTCGGCCACCGATAATTTTTTGAAGAAATTGGTCACCTTGCCCACATACACTTTACGTTTTGTGGCTGCCGATCCATAGTTCTCACTATGCTCCACCGTGGTTTTCCCGGCATAATAACCCTCCCAGAACCCACGGTTAAAAACGGTGGCAAGGTGTGTTTTTAACTCAGCGGCAACTGCCTGTGTATAGGTACCGGCCTCCATGGCTCGCAGAGCCCCGTCATAGGCTTCGACCACCCGTTTGACATATTCGCCACCACGGGCACGCCCCTCGATCTTGAGCACACGAACACCCGATGCGATGAATTTATCCAAGAAATCGATGGTACAGAGATCTTTAGGAGAGAGTATATAACGACCATCAGTGTCGAGCTGTTGCCCTGTTTCCTTGTCGGTGAGGGTGTATTTGCGTCGGCAGATCTGACGGCATGCTCCGCGATTTGCCGAGCAGTCGGTTTCGTGCAAACTGAGGTAACATTTGCCCGAAATAGACATGCAGAGCGCCCCGTGGGCAAACATCTCGATCTTCACCAACTCGCCACGAGGTCCCGTGATACCGTTCTCCTCGATCTCGTGGTGGATTTTCGCCACCTGCTCCAAACTCAGTTCCCGTGCCAGCACCACCACATCCGCCCATTGGGAGAAAAACTTAACCGCCTCGGCATTTGAAATGTTGCTCTGAGTCGAAATATGCACCTCCACACCCGTGCGAAAAGCATAGAGGATGGCCGCAAAATCTGTGGCGATGATGGCATCTATACCCTCGATGCGAGCCCGATCAATGATCCCATGCAGCACCGGCATCTCATCGTCGTAGAGAATGGTATTGACTGTGAGGTAGGTTTTTACGTGATGTTCCTTGGCTATGGCAACGATTTTAGCAAGGTCATCAAGTGTGAAATTTGCTGCCGATTTCGCCCGCATATTGAGTTGTTCAACCCCAAAATAAACCGAATCGGCACCCGCCAGAATGGCTGCCTGTAACGCCTCGTAAGAGCCTACGGGAGCCATGAGCTCTATCTCTGATCGTTTCATTTCGAATCTGTTTTTCGCATCAACGCGGCAAAACAATGGCGACAAATCGGCTCATAAGTGGTATGTTCTCCGAGCATCACCAATTGATCGTCTTCGGTCAGACGGTGGGAGTGATGTGCCAAATTACCGCAACGCACACAAATAGCATGCACCTTGGTGACATACTCGGCCGTAGCCATCAGCGCAGGCATCGGGCCGAAAGGCTTGCCCAAGAAGTCCATATCCAGCCCCGCTGCAATCACACGCACCCCATTGTCGGCCAACTGCCGGCATACTTCGACAATATTTTCATCGAAAAACTGCACCTCGTCAATTCCCACAACATCCACATCGGCCGACATAAGTAGGATGTTCTGGGACGAATCGACGGGAGTGGAGCGGATGGCATTCGCATCGTGCGACACAACCTCCTCTTTCGAGTAACGAACATCTACGCGCGGCTTAAAAATCTCAACTTTCTGGTTGGCAAACTTAGCCCGTTTCAATCGGCGGATCAACTCTTCGGTTTTTCCGGAGAACATCGAGCCGCAGATCACTTCAATCCAGCCTTTTTTACTGGCATTTTCTAAAAACATAGAGCAACAATCTATTTTTTTTACTGATAATCAGTGTTTTATTGACAGCCGTCTATGCGGGTGATCTTCGCACCCAGCGCATTTAGGCGACCATCAATATCTTTGTAACCGCGGTCGATCTGGTCGATGTTCTGGATGACGCTGCGCCCTTCGGCACTCATGGCGGCAATCAACAGCGCCACACCCGCACGAATATCGGGCGAGGTCATGCGTGTAGCACGCAGGCGGATGCGGTGATCGTGTCCGATGACCGTTGCCCGATGCGGATCACAGAGGATGATCTGAGCCCCCATGTCGATGAGTTTGTCGACAAAGAACAGGCGGCTTTCAAACATCTTTTGGTGGATCAGCACCGCCCCCTTCGCTTGCGTGGCAACCACTAAAAAAATGGAGAGCAAGTCGGGCGTGAGTCCCGGCCACGGGGCATCGGCGATGTTCATGATGGATCCGTCGATGAAGGTTTCAATACTATAATGATCCTGCTGCGGGATGAAAATATCGTCCCCCCGTTGCTCGAAATGAATACCCATACGGGCAAATTGTGCAGGTATGATACCGAGATTATCGTAGGATACACTCTTGATAGTCAGCTCTGACTGGGTCATCGCAGCCATGCCAATAAAACTGCCGACCTCGATCATGTCGGGCAGCAGCGTGTGTTCCGTACCGCCAAGCGACTCCACCCCTTCCACCACCAGCAGGTTCGAGGCGATGCCCGAAATTTTGGCTCCCATGCGGTTGAGCATGCGGCACAATTGCTGAATGTAGGGTTCGCAGGCGGCATTGTAAATCGTTGTCGTGCCTTTCGCCAGCACCGCCGCCATGACAATGTTGGCCGTTCCCGTCACCGAGGCCTCGTCCAACAACATATAGCACCCCTTCAACTCACGACCCTCGACCATAAAAAATTCGTCGCAGATGTCGAAGTTGAATTTTGCACCCAATTTCTGAAAACCGAGGAAGTGAGTATCCAGTCGTCGTCGCCCGATCTTATCCCCTCCGGGTTTAGGAATATAACCCACGCCGAAACGCGCCAGCATCGGGCCGATCATCATCACCGAACCGCGCAACCGCGTACAACGCTTGCGGTAGTCATCGGTTTTGAGGTAGTCGAAATTGATCTCTCTGGCACAGAAAGTAGAGGTGTCATCCGAAAGTTGCTCGACAACAACCCCCATCGCACGAAGCAACTCGATGAGTTGAACAACATCAAGAATCCGAGGAATATTGTGAATAGTAACCTTCTCCGGTGTAAGGAGCGTGGCACATAGAATTTGTAAGGCTTCGTTTTTCGCGCCCTGCGGCGTGATCTCACCATGGAGGTGATACCCTCCTTCGACTTGGAAAATTGCCATGTACTTAAATTTTTATCAAAGATAAAAAATAATTCCTTATTTTCCACCCATTCTTACTACCTCTTTTCCCCTTTTCGAATAGATCCCACTTAGAAACTGTTTTAAATTTATTAATCTCGTTCTTTTCGGCTCAAGTTGAAAACCATGTTGGAAGAATAAATTACGCTCAAACTGAAATACTCACACGATCCTCGAGCCTATCGAGAGGTCGCA
>JAVXCD010000176.1:0-4102 GCA_036659655.1 Alistipes sp. | reverse complement strand
ACAAGCTTGCTTGATTTGCCGAGAGACGACAGAATTTATGTAAATAACTTCGGTAACAAATTCAAACAGTTTCTAAATAAACTATGAAGAGACAAAAAATAAACGTCATTACCCTCGGTTGTTCCAAAAATACTGTCGACAGCGAGCATCTGATGGCTCAGTTGGCTGCGGCGGGCTATACTGTCTCGTTCGACAGCGACCGAACGGATGCTAAAGTTGTGGTTATCAACACCTGCGGCTTCATTGGAGATGCCAAGCAAGAATCAATTGATCTGATTTTGCGAGCCGCCATGGCAAAATCGGCCGGCAAGATCGAACGACTTTTCGTGATCGGCTGTCTGAGTGAGCGTTATGCCGATATGCTGCGTGCGGAGATCCCGGAGGTGGACGAATTTTTCGGTGTCAAAAATTGGGACGGCATTCTCCGTGTGTTGGCTGCCGATCCGCACATTGTGCCCGCAACGGAACGGCTGCTGACCACGCCCAAGCACTATGCCTATCTCAAAATTTCGGAGGGCTGCAACTGGAAATGTGGCTATTGTGCCATTCCGCTCATCCGTGGTGAGCATGTTTCCGTGCCCATGGAGACGTTGTTGGAGGAGGCGGGGAAATTAGCCGCTTGCGGGGTGAAAGAACTGATAGTCATCGCACAGGATACGACCTATTATGGTATTGATCTCTATGGCAAACGCCGTTTGGCGGAGTTGCTGACGCAGCTCTGCCGCATCGAGGGTCTCGAATGGATCCGCCTGCACTACGCTTATCCCACTGCCTTTCCCGACGAGGTGATTGAGGTGATGGCGCACGAACCGAAAATCTGCAAATACCTCGATATTCCCTTTCAGCATATCTCCGACTCACAACTCGCGGCCATGCACCGCCGCCATACGAAGCAGCAGGCCTATGATTTAGTGCGCAAATTACGCGCTGCCATTCCTACGCTTGCGCTGCGCACCACCCTGCTGGTGGGTTACCCCACAGAGAGCGAAGCCGATTTTGCGGAATTGGAGCAATTCGTACGTGACTGCCGTTTCGAGCGGCTGGGCGTGTTTGCCTACTCTGAAGAAGAGGGCACTTATTCGGCAGAAAAGTTGCAGGACGATGTGCCCGAAACAGTAAAACAGAGCCGTGTGGATCGGATCATGGAGTTACAAAACAGCATCTCGGCAGAGAATAACAGACGGCGTATCGGAGCGGTAGAACGTGTAATCATTGATACCCGGCAGGATGATTTCTACATTGGTCGTTCGCAATACGATTCGCCGGAGGTGGATCAGGAGATTCTGATCCCCGCTACCGGTCAACGGTTGTTGCGCGGACACTTCTACAACATCCGCATCACACAGGCCGAAGCCTACGATCTCTATGGTGAAAAGATCTGACGAAGACTTCAGTCGCAGGCTGATGAAAATTTTATTTGTTTTTTTATGTTATTTTACATACCTTTGAGAAGTTATTGTATAGTACCCGATAGACCGTGGCAGAGAAAAGTGTAATAGTAAACTTGGAGGATCGTATTGGAAAGCTTTTGGCTGACCATGCAAGATTGGTGACGTTGTGTGCCGAACTCTCTACCCAATGCGATACGCTGAAGGTGGAAAACAGAGGGTTGCAGGAGCAGATCAAGGATCTTCACAACCAACTTTCCTGCACACAATTAGCCGAGGGTTTGGCGGGGGACAGTCGTAACAAAGCGAAAGCAAAAGCACGGGTCAACCGTTTAATGCGGGAGGTAGACAAGTGCATAGCACTACTCGGCAAGCAGGATGCTGCAAATCGGGCACAATAATTGGATGACGATAAACAAAGTGTAACATGGCAGAACAGGCGATAAAACTCAAGATTGCAGGCAAAAGTTATTCATTCAAAATTGAGAGTGAAAAGGAGGAGTTGTATCGTCTTGCCGAAAAAGAGGTCAATGCTTATGTGGCATCGATCAAGCAGAACAACTTTCAAGGATGGGCCGAGCAGGACTATTTAGGCATGGCTGCATTGAAATTCGCGATTGCAAACATAGATATGAAACAGTGCCGCGAAATAGGCTCGGAAGATCTGAAAAAGTTAGACCAAATCGGATCACAGATAGATACCTATTTCAATAAAATCAAGGGTTGAGATACACATTCGACCGCTCGTTCTTTGTATACAGGAAAAATCTACCCGCATAGATTCCTTACAATTTTGCGAAACTGAACACTTCTTACATTGGGGCAACTCTCGGTGTGTCAAAATCAGGCCTTAACCCTTCGGGGTGCATACTGCGTATGCCGTTGGACGATTGCGATTTTCGAAGCCCCCACACATTGACACTTGCAGCTTCGTCAACAAGATTAGGGATCTCGTGCGGGTTTTTTTTGTCAAATAGACAAACTATATAACTTAAATATTTTTCAAACAAACATTAAACACAAACAGAATGACATCAGTAATAATCATTATCATTGCCGCTGTTGTCTCACTCATAACCGGAGCTGCCACCTATGTCGGTGTCAGAACCCGCAGCAAGTCCCTTTTGAAAGAGGCTGCCGCAGAGGGGGAGATGATAAAGAAGGAAAAAATTCTTCAGGCAAAAGAGAAGTTCATACAACTCAAGAGCGAACACGACCGTGTGGTCAACGAACGTCTTCAGAAAGTTGCACAGAGCGAGCAGCGTGCTAAGCAGATCGAATCGACCCTGCAAAGTCAGCAGCGCGAAGTGGAGAACAAGACCAAGGAGAACGAACGGCAACGCGAGCAGATGCAGAATCAGGTTCAACTTCTCGAACACAAAAAAGAGGAGATAGACCAGATGATGCGTGAGCAGAATGTACGTTTGGAGCAGATTTCGGGCATGAGTTCCGAAGATGCGAAAAACATCTTGGTCGAGAATATGAAGGCCGAGGCAAAAGTAGACGCTGCGGCATACATAAACGAGACCATCGAGGAGGCTAAACTCAACGCCACCAAAGAGGCGAAGCGCATTATTGTCGCTTCCATTCAACGGGTTGCCACCGAGACTGCTATCGAGAATGCTGTCACGGTATTCAACATCGAGAGTGATGAGGTGAAGGGACGGATCATTGGCCGTGAAGGCCGCAACATCCGCGCACTGGAGGCTGCCACAGGCATCGAGATCATCGTAGACGACACCCCGGAGGCCATCATCCTCAGTGGTTTCGATCCCGTACGTCGTGAGATTGCCCGTCTGGCTTTGCACCAGTTGGTCACCGATGGACGTATCCACCCCGCTCGCATCGAAGAGGTGGTAGCCAAAGTTCAGAAACAGATCGAAGAGGAGATCATCGAGGTGGGTAAACGCACTACCATCGACTTGGGTATTCATGGCCTGCATCCGGAGTTGATCCGCATGATCGGCAAGATGAAATATCGCTCTTCCTACGGTCAGAACCTGTTGCAACACGCACGCGAAACAGCCAATCTGGCCGGCATCATGGCCTCGGAGTTGGGTCTGAATCCCAAAGCGGCACGTCGTGCCGGCCTACTCCACGACATCGGTAAGGTGCCCGATGACGAACCGGAGTTGCCACATGCAATCATCGGTATGAAACTCGCCGAGAAATACAAGGAAAAACCGGAAATCTGCAACGCCATCGGTGCTCACCACGATGAGACGGAGATGACTTCGATTATTTCACCCATCATTCAGGTCTGTGATGCTATATCGGGTGCACGTCCGGGCGCACGTCGCGAAGTGGTCGAGAGTTACATCAAGCGGCTCAAGGAGATGGAGGACATTGCATTGGCTTATCCCGGTGTGTTGAAGACCTACGCCATTCAGGCTGGTCGTGAACTGCGGGTGATTGTCGGTGCAGACAAACTTTCAGATCAGGAGTCGGAGAGCCTGTCACACGACATCGCCAAGAAGATCCAAGATGAGATGACCTATCCGGGTCAGGTGCGTATCACCGTAATCCGCGAAACCCGTGCTGTGTCATACGCCAAGTAATTGATAACTAAATTAATATTATTAAGTCTCCCTTCTTTGAAGGGGGACTTTTTTGCTTTCCCGGCTTGTTTTTTGCGGATCAAATGGTATTTCCTGTTGATGAAAAATCATACGCTCCTCGAGCCTGTCGAGAGGTCGCAAAGGAAACGGTTCCCG
>JAVXCD010000175.1:0-4110 GCA_036659655.1 Alistipes sp. | reverse complement strand
GCTCGAGGATCGTGAACAAAACAGGCGACCTCTCGACAGGCTCGAGGATCGTGAACAAACAGGCGACCTCTCGACAAGCTCGAGGATCGTGAACAAACAGGCGACCTCTCGACAAGCTCGAGGAGCGTGCGCCGTTTCACAGAATCTTTGGCATAGGAACGCACGGTGATTTTTCTCTCTTTATGCCTGTTTCGATTTTTTTTGTGTATATTTGCATAAACAACAAAGGAACCGTTTCAATTTATTCAGGCAGAATCCGGTGGCACGACGATTAAGATCATCCTCTGCGTTGCTGAATATCAATAGAATTCAGACTGTTCCTTCTATTATTTGGACAAAATGATACTTACATACTATTGTGGCGTAACGATGTTAATCATCGCGTATCTCTTAGGGTCTATTCCCAGTGCCGTATGGATAGGCAAAAAATATTATGGTGTAGACATCCGCGAACATGGCAGTAAAAATGCCGGAACCACCAACATGCTCCGTGTGCTGGGCAAGCGCGCCGCGCTGCCTGTCTTTGGGCTCGATTTCATCAAGGGTTTCGTGGCTGTGACGATCATAGACCTGCTCAAGTACGACGATAACATCAACGATATGTGGCTGATCAATCTCAAAATCGTCGCTGTCTTCGTCGCTGTCTTGGGTCACATTTTCCCCGTTTTCGCCGGCTTCCGAGGCGGCAAAGGCGTGGCGACGCTCGTCGGAGCCATCACCGGTATCTACCCGCCCGTGATCCTGCTCTGCTTCGGCGTATGGGTTGTCATCCTGATGATTACGCACTATGTCTCCCTTGCCTCGATGGTGGGCGGCTTCTGTTTTCCTATCTTCACCCTCATCTCGCCGAAAGTCAACACGTCGATTCCCTTTGTCGTATTTTCATTTGTGATAGCCATCTTGCTGGTGGTTACCCATCGTAAAAATATAGATCGACTGAAGGCGGGCACCGAGTCGAAAACTTACATCTGGCGACCGCGCAAAATTCACATAAAACCCGATGATAAATCGGAGCCGAATCGAGAACCGAAATAACATACATACCATGCTGCAAGAAAACCTGATAAAAATTTACGAAGCCGGTTTTCGCGAAAACCGAGAGATGTCGGCACTGACCGACTACTTCAAGGGGGAGACCTTTTCGTACTACGAAATGGCCAAGGAGATCGCGAAACTGCACCTTCTCTACAAAAAAGCAGGCATCAAACAGGGTGACAAAATCGCACTGATCGGTCGCAACAACCCCCGTTGGTGCATCACCTACCTGGGTACCATCACCTACGGAGCAGTCATCGTCCCCATTCTACAAGATTTCTGTCCTAACGACATCATCCATATCGTCAACCACTCGGAAAGCCGTTTGCTGTTTTTGGGCGACAACTATTGGGATGTGATCGAGGAAGATCAGATCGAACACATAGAAGCTGTCTTTTCGCTGACCGATTTCCACACGATCTACGAGCGGGCCGGCAAGTCGCTGACGAAGTTTCAGACGGACATCGTCAAGAATTACCGCCTGAAGTATCCCCGCGGCTTCAGCATCAACGACATCAAATACGCCAATATCCCCAACGATCGCGTGATTCTGCTCAATTACACTTCGGGCACTACCGGCTATTCGAAAGGAGTCATGCTGACGGTCAACAACCTCACAGCCAACGTGCTTTTTGCTGTGAATGCTTTCAACACCGAGACGGGTGTCAAGTATTTTCAAAAAGGCGGACGTGCCCTGTCGTTCCTACCGCTGGCTCACGCCTACGGTTGTGCCTTCGACTTCCTCGCAACGCTGGCGGCCGGCGGACACATCACCCTGCTGGGTAAGATCCCCTCGCCCAAGATTCTGTTGGAGGCCATGGAGGTGGTGAAGCCCACGATCATCTGCTGTGTGCCGATGATTCTGGAGAAAGTCTATCGCAAGCAGGTGCTCCCCATGCTCGAAAAGGGACCGATGAGCATCGCCATGAAAATCCCCCTGCTCAACACCGCAATCTACTCGGTGGTGCGTAAAAAACTGATGGATGCCTTCGGTGGCAACGTGACGATTTTCATCGTGGGCGGAGCTCCGATGAATCAGGAGACCGAGGCCTTTCTGATGAAGATCCATTTCCCCATCACCATCGGCTACGGCATGACGGAGTGTGCACCACTGGTCAGTTTTACCCCTGAAAATGAGTTTAAAGCCGGCTCCTGCGGTCGTTATCTGAAGGATTTTTTACAGGTGAAAATCGCATCGTCTGATCCGCAGACGGTGGCAGGCGAGATCCTCGTGAAGGGCGAAAACGTCATGACCGGCTACTACAAAAACGATAAGGAGACCCACAAAGTCCTTGATAAAGCGGGTTGGCTGCATACGGGAGATATGGGGACGATGGACGAAGACGGCACGCTCTACATTCGCGGGCGGTCGAAAACCATGATTCTGAGTGGTAGCGGACAAAATATCTATCCCGAACAGATCGAAGATAAACTCAACAACATGTATTTGGTGTTGGAGTCGCTGGTGATCGATCGCGACGGCAAACTTGCGGCGTTGGTGGTTCCCGACTATGAGCAGGCCGAAAAAGAGGGGGTAGACAAAGAGGAACTGCCTGCCATCATGGAGAACAACCTCAAGGAACTCAACACCATCGTTGCCGCCTTCGAACGCGTTTCCGACATCACGCTCTATCCCACGGAGTTTGAGAAAACGCCCAAGCGCAGCATCAAACGCTACCTCTACAATCCCTCTCTGCTGGATAAATAACCGTATCTGCGGGGCAAGATGAAGTCCCGGAGGTGTGGCCTTGAACAATTTCTTAGAGGCGGTTGAGTGCTGCAAATAGGGGACAGACGATCCTTGCATTTGCCGAGCGGTTGCTCAGGCCTGTTCGACCACAGCCAGCAGCCGATCAACATAATTATCCCATGTATACTTCTCCACTGCGGCATGGGCGGCAAGGCATTTCGCACGGTAATCACCGGTATCGAAGACCTCGCACACGGAGCGGAACAAGGCATCTGCATCGAGTTGGTTGCAATAGTTGCCAAACGGGATTTGTGTACCGAATTCGGTGGTAAAATCCCCGTAAGGCGAGATGATGATGGGCGTATAGAAATACATGGCCTCGATGGTCGAGGAGTATCCGCCCCACAGGGGGGTCGTATTGACAAACAGGGATGCTTCCGACATCATCCGATAGTATAAGACGCGCTCCTGCACCCTGCTTTTATTCAGGTAGCCGTGACAGCGTATGCGTTCAGGCAGCGTGTCGCCCAACTCCTGTCGGGTGAGTCCGATGATGTCGAGTTCCGCATCCGGATAGACTGCCGTAAGACGATCGAAAATCCCGATGAGTTGGCGTGCAGCCTCTATGTAGTGGATTTTCCCTACGAATAGTATTTTGTGGGATCGACCCTTTTGCCGGCAGATCGTCTCCTCATCCAAAGGGGTGTCACAGACGTTGTTAACCACGTTTTGTCCCAGATAAAAAATATGCGGATTGTGGTAATGCGCCTGCATATCAGCCGCACACACGGGGAACAGGGAGACCACAAAATCACTCTGTTCGATGATCTCATCCTGCCGCTTGGCGTAAAATTTCTGAAATCCTTGCGGCTCCGTTTTTAGCCTTGTACGATAGAGATATTCCTGCGTCCAGTCGCCAAGTAGCAACGTGGGCTGCGTTGAGCAGTGGTTGCGGCAATTGTAGGGGCAAATGTTGAGGTCTGCGGGGTATTTTGCCGCGGCCCGCGCAATTTTCCGATCCACACAGGCGTAATATAACTTGGCATACAGATAGCCCTTGCCGTGCTTGCGGTCAATGTGCCGATAGATGAAGTCACACAGCCAGATGAATTTTTCGATGTACGGGTTGCGCATCGACGCATAGTTGATGCGGTTAACCGTGTATCCCTTCCGCTCCAAAGTTTGGCACAGCAGGTACGGAATATTCGACCACACGGACATATCGGCAGAGTTTCCGGAGGTGAAAACATTAATCACACGAATTGGTTTCATGGAAGAGAGTCTCTAATTTAGCACGTTAAAGATAGCGAAAATTGAGTAAAAACCCGTTGTAAATTTACAATTCGGGCGGTATTTTTGTCAAAAGAGATGTGAAAACGACATGT
>JAVXCD010000174.1:0-4119 GCA_036659655.1 Alistipes sp. | reverse complement strand
ATTGTGTTGCCAAAGTCTTTGCGACCTCTCGACAAGCTCGAGGATCGTGAAGTGTGTTTCCAAAGTCTTTGCGACCTCTCGACAAGCTCGAGGATCGGGAAATGTATTTCCATCAACAAGAAATCCCGCGTGATCTGATTTTTAGATCCTTCACTGAGGTTCTGGAATCGCAGTTTGTGTAGTGCGAAATTTTGTGTTATTTTGACAACGTCTGCTGCCATTTCCAGACGGCAGCAAGTGTGTCGTCAAGTGGCCGCTCCGCCTTCCAGCCTAATTCGGTATTTGCCAGCGTGGCATCCGCCCAAATCGCGATAATATCGCCTTCACGGGGATTTACCACCTTGTAATTCAACTTCAGGTGGTTCACCTTCTCGAAGCGGCGCACCAACTCCAGTACCGACACCCCATTGCCCGTGCCGATATTGAAAATTTCGTATTTCTGCTTGTTTTTGCCATCAATCATGCGCTTAATCGCCACCACGTGGGCTTTTGCCAGATCAACCACATCGATGTAGTCACGGATATTCGAGCCATCGGGAGTCGGATATTGATCCCCGAAAACACTCAAACACTCCCGAATGCCGGCTGCGGTCTGGGTGATATAAGGCAGCAGATTCTGCGGAATGCCTCGCGGCAATTCGCCGATGAGTGCCGAGGGGTGCGCACCGATGGGGTTGAAGTAACGCAAGGCGATGCCTTTCAGCCCCTCATAGGCCGTCAGGGAGTCGCGCAAAATATCTTCGCACATCTGTTTTGTGTTGCCATAAGGGGAGGTGGCCGGTTTGCGGGGTGTCTGCTCGGTTACGGGGAGTTTATCCGGCTCTCCATAGACTGTGCATGAGGAGGAAAAAACGATATTTTCACGCCCAAATTCTCGCATTAACTCGATGACGTTCATAAACGACAGGAGGTTGTTGCGGTAGTATTTCATTGGTTCATGCACCGATTCGCCCACGGCTTTCGACGCAGCAAAGTGGATGACCGAATTAAATTTATAATTTTCGAAAATCTTGCGGAAAGCCTCTTTGTCGCAGCAATCCACCTCGACAAACGGCACGTCAACTCCCGTGATTTTGCGCACACCGGCCACAGCTTTCATATCCGTATTAGAGAGATTGTCGACAATCACCACGTCGAATCCCGCTTCAATTAACTCCACAGCCGTATGTGAGCCGATATAACCCGCACCGCCGCTGACAAGGACACATTCTTTCATCGTGTTAAATTTTAGAATTAGAAACAAATGTACGAAATAATATGCGTTTCTACAAATAGGCCGAAAAAAAAGATTTATCGGAAAACGATAAATCTTTTTTGATATTCAAATTTTATTTCTATATTTGCCGTTGGAAATAATCCAAAATTAAATTTTTGTATGCATATGGACCTACTACAAGTTGAACATGTTTCGAAGCACTTCGCCGAGCATACCGCGCTCGATGATGTTTCGTTGACGATTCCCCAAGGGTCGGTTTACGGCCTGTTAGGACCTAACGGTGCCGGAAAGACCACCCTTATTCGCATCATCAACCGCATCACAGCACCGGACAGTGGCAAAGTGCTCCTTAATGGCAAGGAGATTGCCCCTACGGACATCTACCGCATCGGATACCTCCCGGAGGAGCGCGGGCTCTACAAAAAAATGAAGGTCGGCGAGCAAGCTGTATTTTTCGCGCGACTCAAAGGACTCTCCCGCCGCGAGGCAATTACACGCCTGAAGGTGTGGTTTGTGAAATTTGGCATTCAAGACTGGTGGGACAAGAAAGTCGAAGAACTCTCGAAGGGCATGGCGCAAAAGGTGCAGTTTATCGTGACTATTCTTCACGAACCGGAATTGCTGATCTTCGACGAGCCTTTTTCGGGTTTCGACCCCATCAATGCCAACTTGCTGAAAGAGGAAATTTTAGCCTTACGGGATCGGGGTGCCACGGTCATCTTCTCGACGCACAACATGTCGTCGGTGGAGGAGATTTGTGACCATATCACGCTGATTAACAAGTCGAAGAACATTCTTTCGGGTCGGGTGGATGACATTCGTCACTTCCACGGCAACAACATTTTCGAGGTTTCCTACCGCGGTGAGGAGGCGGCGCTGAAGAGTGCTCTGGCCGGCCGATGCGAAATTTTGGAGGGCAGCGAGGCGCAGGCGATCTACGCATCGATCAAACTTCACGTGGAGCAGGATAGCGATGTGCGGGGGGTGGTGGCCACCATCAACGAGGCTGTCGAACTGCGCTCATTCAACGAAATAATCCCCAGCATGAATGATATTTTCATCCGCGCCGTGCAGGGAAAACTTTAATAATAGGAGGATAAAACTATGTCAAAAGTTGGAATAATCATAGGTCGCGAATTTAACGAACGCGTCCGCAAAAAATCATTCATCATCACCACCATTCTCATGCCCATTCTGATGATCGGTATGATGGTCGCCCCGGCACTCATCATGCGCTATTCGGGCAGCGACACCAAGCACATTGCCGTGATCGACGAAAGTGGACTAATTGCTCCGCAACTGGAAAGCAATGAGGAGCTGGTTTTCGAACCGTGCAACCTCACCACGGAAGAGGCTCGCAAGACGCTGACCGACCAGTTTGGGGTGCTTTATATCGGCAGTGATGTGATGACCAATCCTGCCAATGTGAAATTGTATGCCAATTCATCATCGTCCATGTCGGTCGAGAGTGGTATCGAGGGGCAGATTGAGAAGATCATCGAGACCCAGAAGCTCAAGGCTTATAACATCGAGAACCTCACTCAAATCATGGCTGAGGTGAAGACGACGGTCGATATGCAGACCATCCGCAACGACGAATCGAACGAGCAAGATACACAAGCCAAGTCGTCGGCTATTGCCACGGCTGTGGGGCTGGTGTTGGGCATGATTCTCTATATGTTCCTGCTGATCTATGGCTCGATGGTGATGCAGAGCGTCATCGAGGAGAAAAATAGCCGTGTCTTGGAGGTGATGGTTTCGTCGGTGCGTCCATTCGATCTGATGCTGGGTAAAATTCTCGGCATTGCTTCGGTGGCCGTTGTGCAGATCCTTGTGTGGGCGGTACTGATTTGCGGTGTGGGAGCCTTGGTAATGCCCCATCTGGTGCCGGCCGATATGATGGCAAGCGCACAGGCTATGCAGCAGGGCGTGCCCAATGCGGCCGGAGGTATGGATGCCGATATGTTGCAGGCGGTTGCTACGGCTACGGATTTCGGCTATATCGTCTCCATCTTCGCCTACCTGCTGCTCTATGTGGTGGGCGGATACCTGCTCTACTCGGCCATGTTTGCCGCTGTGGGTTCGAGTGTGGATAGTGTGCAGGATGCACAGCAACTCCAAACCCCTATCATGATACCGATCATTCTGAGTATCTTTGTGATGATGACGGTGATGAACGATCCCAATTCGCAACTGGCATTTTGGTTCTCGATGATCCCCTTCACCTCGCCCGTGGTGATGATGGCGCGCATCCCGTGCGGCATTCCTACGTGGGAGATCATCCTCTCGCTGGTGATTCTCTACGCCTCGTTTGTGGCCATGGTGTGGTTGGCGGCGAAGATCTACCGCGTGGGTATCTTCATGTACGGCAAGAAACCCTCGTTCAAGGAGCTTTATAAGTGGATCAGATATAAATATTAGATGGTTAAGAAGCCGTTTTAAATTTATTAATCTTGTTCTTTTCGGCTCTTTTTGCCCCGGTTTCCGTTCTGTAAATCCGATTTTTAGCACGCTAAATGAGGATTTACAGAACGGAAACCGGGGCAAAAAATACCTCTCAAATAACTTGGGTAACAAATTCAAACAGTTTCTAACTTTATTGGTTATTTTCAATACGATATCAAATTTATCTTTATCTTTACACCCTCTTATAAAACAGGACTCAAGAACGGATAGAAACAATGCAAAACGATTTTTTTTCACTCCTCCCCGAATATTTACCGTTAGGGCTGATCGTCTACGACAAAGACGGATTTTTGAAGTATGCCAACAGCACGGCATTGGAGATGTTTGGTGTGACCCTGAACGATATTTTAGGTCTCAATATTTTTGACGATCCGAACATTGGAGCCGAAGACAAGGCAAAGTTAAAACTCGGACAGAACACCTCTTTCGAAACAGAC
>JAVXCD010000173.1:0-4244 GCA_036659655.1 Alistipes sp. | reverse complement strand
GATTTTAGCGAGCTAAATGAGGATTTACAGGACGGAAACAGGGGCGAAAAGAGCCGAAAAGAACAAGATTAATAAATTTAAAACAGCTTCTTAATCCATTAAAATAACCTCTAAAAAAACGTTTATAAAATATTTTCATTTTTCCTTTGCATATTCATTGTGAATGTCTATCTTTGCGGCGTTACAGAAATTTAATAATTTAAAATTCATTACTATGAAAAAAATTCTTTCTATTGCTATCGTTTTGGTTGCTGTTGCTATGGTTAGCTGCGGCGGAAACACAGCTGCTCCTGCTGAAACTACAGAGGAGACCGTTGAGACTGTTGCCGTTGAGGCAGTAGACAGCTGCGGTCAATGCGCTGCGCAATGTGATTCTGCTGCTGTTGTAGCAGAGCCCGCTGTTGAGGTTGCTAAATAATTTGAGCATTCACGGCAATACAGAGGATTCGAATTATCGAATCCTCTTTTTTTTGTGCCTATGTGTGCTAACTTTCGAAAAATAGATTAACTTTGTATAGAGACCCGTGACAAGCAAGCAGGTCTGTTTCTGAATTTTAAGAGATAATCATGAGGAAATCTTTATTTGTGCTCTCCGTATTACTTTTTACAGCGTGTACTCATCCGACACTTCCGCTGATGGACAAGGCCAATTTTACAACAACCGTCGACGGGCACGAGGTGTCGTTGTACACCTTACATGGCGGCAACCTGACCCTACAAGTAACCAATTACGGGGCGCGCGTGGTGTCGTTGTGGACTCCCGACCGCGAGGGAACCTACGAAGATGTGGTGCTCGGCTACGACCACATCGACCGTTATGTGAATAATACGGGGGAACGCTTTTTGGGTGCGGCCGTCGGTCGCTACGCCAACCGGATTGCGGGTGGCAAATTCGAACTTGACGGAGCGCAATACACCCTGCCGCAGAACAACAACGGGCAGACGTTGCACGGCGGGCTTTGCGGCATTGACCGTGTCGTGTGGAGTGTGGATGAGGTGACAGCCGATAAAATTGTGTTGACCTACACCGTGCCCGACGGGCAGGACGGCTTTCCCGGTAACCTGTCGATTTGCATGACCTATGCACTGACGGCTGACAATGAATTTCGGGTGACCTACACCGCGACAACCGATGCCCCGACGGTGGTAAATCTTTCGCACCACTCGTTTTTCAACCTCAAAGGCGAGGGCAAGGGCACGATTCTCGACAACGAGCTGACCATTTGCGGTAGCCACACAACACCGGTAGATAGTGTGCTGATTCCTACGGGCGAGATTGCCTCGGTGGAGGGCACTCCCTTCGACTTCCGTCGGCCGTGTGCGATCGGAGCACGTATTGGTGAGCCCAACGAGCAGCTGCAACATGGCCGAGGCTACGACCACAACTGGGTTATTGATCGTCCGAACGACGGATCAATACAGCAGGCAGCAGTGCTCTATGAGCCCCATTCGGGGCGGTGTATGGAGGTGTGGAGCGACCAGCCTGCACTGCAATTTTATAGCGGTAACTTCTTCGACGGCACCACAACGGGCAAATACGGACGGCCATTAGCCTTCCGTGAATCGGTGGCTCTGGAGACCCAGAAATATCCGGATAGCCCGCATCATGCAGACTTTCCGTCGACCGTATTGCGTCCCGGTGAAACGTATCAGCAAACCTGTATCTATAAATTTTACACTAAGAAACTGAATTCTAATAGTTTGTAAGGTGAAAAAATATCTTATCTACGCGATTCTCGCCTCGGTGCTCTGGTCAATCGTCAACCCCATCATCAAGCAGGGGCTGAGTTACGACTTCACACCGATGAACTTCGCCGGCATCCGTTTCATGTCTGTGGGCATCATTCTGCTTGCCTACACGTGGCATCGCGGCATGTGGGCCGAGATCGTGCGCAATAAGAAATTGTTTCTGAACCTGATACTGATCAATATGTTCTTGGGCTATGCAGCCTTCTATTTCGGTGTGGATTTCGTGAGCGGTGCCGTGGGCTCAATCGTGATGGGCATGACCCCGTTGATTAACGTTCTACTGGCTCACATACTGGCAAGTGACGACCGCCTGACGCGCTATAAAGTGATCAGCCTGCTGATTAGTTTGGTGGGACTGCTATTGATTATCGGCACAGGAAGCAATGGCTCTCCATTGGGTTGGCGCGGTTTGACGGGCGTGATATTATTACTGTTAAGTATTTGTTTTCAAGGATATTCAGCCATCTCAATTTCAGAAGACAAGGGCAACGTCAACCCGATATTTCTCAATGCGGTGCAGATGTTTTTCGGTGGATTGCTGCTTTATGCCGTCGGAGTCTCGGCCGAGGGTTATCATTCGTTTATGGATAAACCGCTCGGTTTTTATCTCTGTCTGGCCATCTTAGTTTTTGTCTCCGTCTTCGCCTTCAGTTTCTGGTTTATAGCCCTGCAAAGCAAAGGAGCAAAGGTCAGTGACATCAACATGTGCCGACTGATCAATCCGATTTTAGGTGCCGTGCTCAGTTGGATCATGCTTGCGGGTGAATACCCCACCGTCAGTACCGTGTCGGGAATGCTCATCATTGTCAGTTCGCTACTCATCTACTTCAAAGGGGAAGAGTTTGTGAAACGTTTCCGGCGATAGCGTATAGAGGTCCTGCCCTATCATAGCGAAGGGAGTTGCAATTTTGCAACTCCCTTCGCTATGATATATTGTATACTGCTATAATTCAGCCATGTGAGGTATCTCCATATCACGATATACGCCGGACACCAATTTATCACGCACCGCCTTGAATGCCTCGATTGTACATTTCACATCCTCCAGTGTATGCACCGCTGTGGGGATAACTCGCAGGATGATCTCACCCTTCGGAATCACGGGATAAACCACAATCGAGCAGAATAAGCCGTGGTTCTCGCGCAGATCAACAATCAGGTTGGTTGCCTCCGGGATACCACCCTTCAGGTAGACAGGTGTCACGGGAGATTTGGTCACACCGATTTCGAATCCGTTTTCTTTCAGCCCACTTTGCAAAGCTTTGGTAATCACCCATAATTTCTCTTGGAATTCGGGGTGGTTGCGAATCAGATCCAGCCGTTTCAGCGCACCCATCACCATAGGCATCGGCAGTGATTTGGCGTATAGTTGCGAGCGCATATTGTAGCGCAACAGGTCGATCAGCCACTTCGGGCCGCAGACAAAAGCACCGATTCCGGCCATCGACTTGGCAAAGGTGTTAAATAGCACATCCACACCATCCGTCACACCGAAATAATCGGCCGTACCGCGTCCGCCACGCCCCATCGTACCGAAACCGTGCGCATCGTCGACCAACAGGCGGAATTGGAAGTCTTTTTTCATGGCAACAATCTCGTCAAGTTTACCCAGATCGCCCTTCATGCCGAACACACCTTCAGTAATCACCAACACACCACCCCCCTGCTCTTCAGCAAGGTCTGTCGCGTGCTGCAATTGCAGACGCAGCGACTCCATGTCGTTGTGTCCGAACACAAACCGCTTACCCTTGTGCAGACGCAGGCCGTCGATGATGCAGGCATGTGCCTCGGCATCGTAGACCACCACGTCACGCGGGGTCAGCAGGCAGTCGATGATCGAGATCATGCCTTGGTAACCGAAGTTCAGCAGAAAGGCATCATCCTTGCCCACAAAAGCACACAGTTCGCGCTCTAATTGTTCATGGTATTTCGTCTGACCACTCATCATACGGGCACCCATCGGTGCAGCCATACCAAAATCGACAGCACCTTTAGCATCAGCTTCACGCACCTCAGGATGATTGGCCAAACCGAGGTAGTTGTTCAAACTCCAGTTTAACATCATCTTACCGCGAAAAATCATGTGAGGCCCTAACTCACCTTCCAATTTCGGAAAGGCAAAATACCCATGGGCATACGACATATATTGACCGATCGGACCGCCCGCATTTTTCTCCAGACGTGTAAAAATATCAACCATAATTTATTTATTTTAAGTTTCTGTCATCTAAAAGCACACAAAGATACACATTGTTTCCGCGATTGCACTACGCTTAAATACTTAGTGGCGGGCTAAAAAATGGATCAAGATGAAATTCCGGTGGGAAAGAGTGGGTGGAAAGTGGATCCGGCGGGATTTCTTGTGGGCGGAACTACACACACGATCCTCGAGCTTGTCGAGAGGTCGCAAAGGCACTTGAAAGTCCACAATCCTCGAGCTTGTCGAGAGGTCGTAAAGGCACTTGAAAGTCCACGATCCTCGATCCTGTCGAGAG
>JAVXCD010000172.1:0-4247 GCA_036659655.1 Alistipes sp. | reverse complement strand
CACAATGCACGATCCTCGAGCCTGTCGAGAGGTCGCAGACTTTGGAAACACAATGCACGATCCTCGAGCCTGTCGAGAGGTCGCAAAGACATTCCACACGATCCTCGAGCTTGTCGAGAGGTCGCAAAGGTCACGGTGCTGATTGTCCTTGCGACCTCTCGACAGGCTCGAGGATCGGGAAATGTTTTATACGATGAAATCTTTTTTTGCCCGACAATTTCCGCCGTGCGACGCTCTTCGGTCGATTCTCCGGAGAACCGACAATAAAAATCTTTTATTTGAGCAGACCGGCGCGCAGAAAACTGAAGTCCCCTGTACGGGAAATGATGAGGTGATCCAATAGACGGATGTCGAAAAATTCCGCCGCACGGGCAATTTTGTCAGTCAGTACCTTGTCTTGAGCACTCGGCTCAGCAGCACCTGACGGATGATTATGGATGAGAATAAGTTGAGAGGCAAGGAGTTCCAGCGCATGTTTGATGATCAGACGATGATCGACAACCGTACCCTGCACCCCACCTTGGCTGATGCGTTGACGTTCGATAATACGATTCGATGAGGTGAGGTAGATCACCCAGCACTCCTCGTGCGAAAGATTTTCCAACTGCGGACGGAACAAGGCCACCACCTCATCACTCGAAGCAACGGAACTGGCTTCCGAGACTTTGCCCGCCACAATACGACGGCCAAATTCCGTAGCAGCAGCCACACGCAGTGCCATCTTCAGCCCCAGTCCCTCGACCATACGCAAGCGCGCAACGGATTCATGACCCAAATCGGCAAGCGAGCCGTCATAGGCTGCCAGCAGGGCCTGCGCCAACGACGGATCATCCAGCAGAAAGGCGAGTAATTCGCAGTCGGTCAACGAGTCTGCACCCCTCGACACTAATTTTTCGATCAACTGTTGCATGAAAATTTACTTGGTCAGTTCGTCCACCTTGTCAAGAATCGTGGCACACGTCTCGTCGCTCAGCACCGTGGACATAGAGAAGGCCGCTTGTTGCTCCGCCTCCTTTTTCGATTCACCGGAGCCGTGTCCCGACTCCACACCATCTATGACCACCGTAGCAAAAAAAACGGGATGACTCGGCAGACAATCTTTCTCGTGTCCCGTGCGGAACTCAATGGTGTGATGATTTTTCTGACACCACTCAATCAGCCGACTCTTGAAGTCGGTCTCCTGCTGGGTCAGATCCTCCATATCCAAATGGTGATAGAAAATATTATTGATAAGCAACCTATTGACAAATTCGTACCCCTGATCCAAGTAGATAGCCCCCATCATCGCCTCGAACGCATCTCCATTGAGGTGCTTCTGCGTGATGGTCGTGTTGGCATTGGAGATAACATATTTGTCGAGCCCCACCTCCACACCGATCTGATTCAACGCATGGCGGGAGACAATTTTCGATCGCAACTGGGTCAGAAAGCCCTCGTCTTGATCGGGAAATTCGATAAAAAGATAGTCCGAAGTTACCGCCTCAATAACGGCATCGCCCAAAAATTCCAGTCGCTCGTTATTGATCTGCCGGCCATCGTCTAACACTAAAGAAGCTGACCGATGGATGAGGGCCAGCTTGTAAAGTTCGATGTTGTGAGGGATAAACCCAAACAAGCCATCGATAATTCGATAATACTTTCGATCCTGTCCAAAGCGTTTCTTAAAAGGACGCAGCAAGAAATCAATCATACCTCAGGACAGTGTTTCAAAAAGTTAGATCTTGCGGAACACAACCGTAGAGTTGTGGCCACCAAAACCAAATGTGTTGCTCATCGCGCAATTTACCTCGCGTTTCTGAGCCTTACCCAACGTGAGATTCAGTCGGGGATCAATCTCAGGGTCACGATGTTCGACATTGATCGTCGGAGGAATCGTGCTGTGAGTGATAGCAAAAATACAAGCCAACGCCTCGATGGCTCCGGCAGCACCCAACAGGTGACCGGTCATCGACTTGGTGGACGAGATGTTCACATCGTACACGTGGTCGCCCAATACGGCAGCCACAGCTTTTAATTCGGGAAGGTCTCCCGCCGGAGTTGACGTACCGTGCACATTCACGTAGTCAATATCTTCGGGTTTGATGTTTGCATCTTTGAGTGCATCGCGCATGGACTTGATAGCCCCTTTGCCTTCGGGATGCGGAGAGGTGAAATGGTACGCATCCGCAGAGCGTCCGCCACCCACAACCTCGCAGTAGATCTTCGCACCACGTGCTTTTGCATGCTCATACTCCTCGAAAACTAATGCTCCGGCACCTTCACCAATTACAAAACCGTCACGGTTCACGTCGAAAGGACGCGAGGCATGCGTGGGGTCGTCGTTGTTGGTAGACAGTGCCTGCATCGAGTTAAACCCGCCGACACTCGGCTCGTTGACAGCCGCCTCGGAACCACCTGTAACGACAACATCGACTTTCCCATAGCGAATCGCGTTGAAAGAGTCGATCATGCCGTGGTTGGAAGAGGCACAGGCCGAGACCGTACAGTAGTTGGGTCCCATGAACCCATACTTGATGGCGATGAATCCGGCAGCAATGTCGGAGATCATGCGCGGAATAAAGAAGGGGCTAAACCGAGGTGTCATTCCACCTGCGGCGTAGCCCAAACACTCATCGAAGAACGATTTGATGCCTCCGATACCCGAACTCCAGATCACCCCGATTTGCTCTAAGTCCTCCTTCTCTAAATCCAGAGCCGAGTCCTCCACAGCCTGCGTGGCTGCGATCAGAGCATATTGCGTAAACAAATCGTATTTACGAACTTCTTTACGATCAAAATACAGGGTCGAGTCGTAATTTTTAACTTCACATGCAAATCTTGTCTTAAATTTTTCGGCATCAAAATGAGTAATGGGTGCGGCACCGCAAACTCCGTTTTCGAGGTTCAAAAAATACTCTTTCACATTATTACCGATCGGATTGATCGTCCCGATGCCCGTAACAACTACTCTTCTCTCTGTCATAAAATTTAAGCCTTAACTAACGTGTGATAATTTCTGTCAAAATTATTTCTTGTGTGCCTCAATGTAAGTGATAGCCTCACCAACAGTAGTGATCTTCTCTGCATCCTCATCGGGAATCTGAATGTCGAATGCTTTCTCGAATTCCATGATCAGCTCAACAGTATCGAGAGAATCCGCACCGAGGTGATTAGTAAAACTTGCTGCGGGAACAACCTCCGACTCTTTAACGCCCAATTTGTCTACAATGATCTCGACAACTTTTGATTGAACTTCTGACATAATTTTAATTTTTTTAGTTAAACAATTATTATTAGAAATAGTTTTATTTTCCTGAACAATTTTGCGCAAAACTAACACTTTTTTTATTACTTTTGACATTATATCGTGATTATTTATTAACCAACCTATTAACAAATCGCATAACTTGATTAAAACCAGTCCATTATGAAACTGTTATTAATTTCCAACTCCACAAATGCCGGAGAAGTTTATTTGCAATACCCCATTCAGCAGATCGGAAAGTTCCTCAAAGGGATCACCGAAATCGTTTTTGTTCCCTATGCGGCCGTAACCTTTTCCTACGCCGCCTACGAGGCCAAGGTGCAGGCACGCTTCGACGAACTGGGTATCAAAGTCCGCTCCACACACCGTTCCAAGAACCCTGCAAAGATGATTCGTGAGGCGCAGGCCATCTGCGTCGGCGGCGGCAACACGTTTGCCCTGACTAAAAAGATGCAGGAACAAGGACTGATGACCGCTATCCTCCGCAAGATCAAGAACAACACCCCTTATGTCGGCTGGTCGGCCGGCAGCAATGTCACCTGCCCCACCCTCTGCACCACAAACGATATGCCTATTGTTGAGCCGAAATCATTTAAGACCATTGGTGCTATCAAATTTCAGATCAACCCCCACTATCTCGATGTGAATCCCGCGGGACATGCAGGCGAGACGCGCGAAGTGCGGATTTTGGAGTACATCGAAGCAAATCCGCGCCGTTATGTCGCCGGATTGCGCGAGGGCTGCATGCTACACTACGAAGATAATAAGTTGGAGCTGATCGGTAAACGTTCGATGCGCATCTTCAAAAAAGGCATTGAACCTTTCGAAGTTAACGCGGGTGACGATCTGTCATTCCTATTATAAGAGACAATATCGTTTCGTCACTTTGTGCAAAAGTGTCTGTTCTTGTTTTATCCTCGAGCTTGTCGAGAGGTCGCAAAGTATACAGTACCCGATCCTCGAGCCTGTCGAGAGGTCGCAAAGACTTTGAAAACACAATGCA
>JAVXCD010000171.1:0-4251 GCA_036659655.1 Alistipes sp. | reverse complement strand
AACAAATTAAGAAACTGTTTTAAATTTATTAATCTCGTTCTTTTCGGCTCTTTTCGCCCCTATTTTTGTTCTGTAAATCCTCATTTAGCTCGCTAAAATCGGATTTATAGAACAAAAACAGAAACAAAAATAGTTCTCAAATAACTTCGGAAACAAATTCAAACAGCTTCTAAAACAGCTTCTAAGTTCTATTTGGAGTAGTCCCGTTCACCGAAGATCAGTGAGCCTACACGCACCATGGTGGCACCGCATGCGATAGCCGGCAGATAGTCATGCGACATCCCCATGGATAACGTGTCAAATCGACTGCCAAAATAGGGCCGGAGGGTCTCCATGCAACGCCTCAAGGTCTCAAAATCACGTTTCACAATCGACTGATCTTCCGTATTGGTGGCGATGCCCATCACTCCGCGCACACGCAGATTGGGCATTCGGGCAAAAGCCTCGCTGCGCACATACTGCCGCAAAGCATCAAATGCCCAGCCCGATTTGGTCTGCTCGTCAGCCACATGAATCTCCAGCAGAAGGTCGATGATGCGATCGCATTTGGCAGCCTCCTGCTGAATGGTTTCGGCCAAACGCTCGCTATCCACCGAATGGATCAGGGTGACAAAGGGCGCAATATATTTCACTTTGTTGGTTTGAAGATGACCGATCATGTGCCACGCAATATCTTTTGGCAGCACCTCCCATTTGGCTTTCATCTCCTGCGGGCGACTCTCGCCAAAGAGGCGTTGCCCCGCCTCATAAGCGCGTTGCACTGCCTCCACAGGGTGCGTTTTAGAGACTGCAACCAGTGTCACGCCCTCCGGCAACGACCGTTTCACATAAGATAATTGGCTTTCGATTGACATTTTATTCCTATTTTGACGGTAAAATTACGCATATTTAGTATATTTGCAAAGATTAGACCTTAAGTAAACTTAAATAATTATGAGAAAAATTTATCGCACCCTATTTTTTGCTGTCGCCGGAGCATTCGCTTATGGATCGGTTGCGGCTTGCACCAATTTCATCATCACCAAAGGTGCATCCACCGACGGCTCCATCATGGTATCTTACGCCGCCGACTCACACCAATTGTACGGTGTCTTATATCAAAACAAAGGAGGTCGGCACAAAGCCGGTACCCTAATGCCCGTCTACGAATGGGATACAGGCCGTTATCTGCGCGACATTCCGCAGGTGACCGAGACCTATTCCACCATCGGCAATATGAATGAACATTCGCTTATCATTGGCGAAACCACTTACGGAGGTCGTGCAGAACTGGAAGATTCAACCGGCCGCATGGACTACGGTTCGCTGATATACATCACCCTTCAACGGGCTAAGACAGCACGTGAGGCAATCGACGTAATAGTCGACTTGGCAAATACTTATGGCTACGCATCAAGTGGCGAATCCTTCTCGATCGCCGACCGGAATGAAGCGTGGATCATGGAGTTGATCGGCAAAGGATGCAAACTCGATGCTGTCGGCAACAACACCCGCAAAGGTATTGTCTGGGTGGCACGTCGCATCCCCGATGGATACGTCTCGGCACACGCCAATCAGGCGCGCATCACCACTTTTCCGAAAAATGACACGGCAAACTGTCTCTATGCTCCCGACGTGATCGCCTTCGCCCGCGAAGCAGGCTACTACACAGGTTCGGACGAGGATTTCAGTTTCAGCGACACCTACGCACCGCTTGAATTTAGCAGTATGCGTGGTTGTGAAGGTCGTGTATGGGCATTTTTCCGCACAGTTGCTGACAACATGGATCAATATACAGACTATGCTTTAGGACATAATTCCAAAAACCGCATGCCGTTGTGGGTAAAGCCGCATAGCAAAGTATCCCCGAAAATGGTCTTCGATGCCATGCGCGACCACTACGAAGGTACGGTGATGGATATGACTAAGGACATTGGTGCCGGTGGTAACGAGTGTCCTTACCGTTGGCGACCGATGGACTTCGAGGTGGACGGCGTGACCTACACCAACGAACGTGCAACAGCCACACAGCAGACCGGATTCTGGTTTGTGGGACAGGCTCGTCCCCACGTTTCGGATGACATGGGTATTCTCTGGTTCGGTGTTGACGATGCCGCGACTTCGTGTCTAACGCCCATCTTCTGCTCCACAACGAAAGTTCCCGAATGCTTCCGCGAGGGCAACGGCTCGATGTTGAAATATTCACCAACCTCGGCTTTTTGGCTCTTCAATCGGGTTACCAATTTTGCCTATTCACGCTACAACATCATCGCCCCCGACATCCGCAAGGTGATCGACAAGTGGGAAAACGACAAGTTAGAAGAGGTGAAGACGATGGATGCTTTGACCTCATCTCCGGCAAGCGCACGTGTACGAGCATTGACGACCTATTCCGTCTCAACAGCCCAAGCACTCTTTCATCGCTGGACGGAGCTGGATCAATATTTGCTGATCAAGCATATAGACGGTAATGTGAAAGCGGAAAATGCGTCCGGTTTCATCGACAATGGTAATGGACGCGATATTCCGGCAAAGATCCAGCAACCCGGTTACAGCGAGAAGTGGAAACGCGCGGTGGCAGCCGATAACGGTGAAATTTTGAAAGTAGTAAAATAACGATTCCTATGAAATACGACATTCTTGTAGTGGGCAGTGGTCCCGGTGGATATGTAGCAGCCATCCGCGCAGCACAATTAGGCAAAAAAGTGGCTATCATCGAGCGAGCCGAAGCGGGTGGAGTCTGCCTCAACTGGGGGTGCATCCCCACCAAGGCTCTGCTCAAAAGCGCACAGGTTTACACTTATTGCAAATCCGCCGATCACTATGGTCTCGACTTTGCAGGCGAGGTAACGCCCAATCTCGAAAAAATCGTGGTTCGCTCACGCGGTGTCGCCGAGACCATGAGCAAGGGCGTGGCTTTTCTGCTGAAGAAAAATAATATCGAGTTGATCGCCGGTTTTGGCGTGCTGAAAGGCGCAGGCTGCGTGGCAGTCGACGGCACGGAGTATGAAGCCGACCACATCATTCTGGCCACGGGAGCCCGTCCGCGCGAGATGCCGTTCATGCCCATCGACGGCACACATATCATCTCCTCCAAGCAGGCACTGACGCTCTCGAGGCTGCCCGAAACAATGATTGTTGTAGGCTCCGGGGCTATCGGCAGCGAATTTGCCTACCTCTATGCCGCCCTCGGCACCAAGGTCACCATCGTGGAGTACATGCCACAGATGATGCCCCTCGAAGACGAGGAGGTCGCCAAGACTATGGAGCGTGCATTCCGCAAACTCCGTGCGACAGTCTTGACTTCGACGACCGTGAAATCTGTAAAAGTCAATGCGACAGACAAATGCGAGGTGGAAGTAGAAGGCAAGAAAGGGGTCGAGACACTCACAGCAGATATTGTGTTGTCAGCAGTAGGTATCAAATCTAACATCGAAAATATCGGTCTGGAAGCCCTCGGCATTCCCGTTGAGCGCGACAAAATTGTCGTGGACAAGCAGTACCGCACCAGCGTCCCGAACATCTACGCCATCGGTGACATCATCGCAACACCGGCCTTGGCGCACGTCGCATCGGCCGAGGCGATCTGCTGTGTGGAGAACATCTGCGGTTTGCAGCCTCAGTCGGTAGATTACACAACCATCCCTTCCTGTATCTTCACCTCACCCGAAGTGGCCTCGGTCGGCATGACTGAAAAGCAGGCGCAGGATAAGGGGTTGAACTACAAAGTCGGACGCTTCCCTTTCACCGCATCGGGCAAAGCAACGGCTGCGGGTGACCGTGACGGATTTGTGAAATTGCTTTTCGGAGAAGACGACAAATTAATCGGTGCGCATTTGGTGGGAGCCAATGTCACAGAGATGATTGCGGAGCCCACACTTGCCAAAGCATTGGGCGCGACAGCACACCAAATAGCCCGCACAATCCATGCTCATCCGACCATGAATGAGGGGTTGATGGAAGCGGCCGAAGTTGCTATGGGTGCCGCCATACATTTGTAAGAAATCACACGATCACTGAACGTTGCGAAGATAGAGGGGTTGCAGGTTCCATATTCAACACAATGTACGCTCCTCGAGCCTGTCGAGAGGTCGCAGGAACACTTGAAAATCCACGATCCTCGAGCTTGTCGAGAGGTCGCAAGGTCACTTGATGTGTTGCCTTTGCGACCTCTCGACAGGCTCGAGGATCGTGAATATTTTTTGCCCTGCTCCGTTTTGTTTTGACCTGCTCTGTTTTGCTCTTCCGACTTGGCAAAAAAGCGTCAAGAAA
>JAVXCD010000170.1:0-4305 GCA_036659655.1 Alistipes sp. | reverse complement strand
TTTTAGCGAGCTCAATGAGGATTTGCAGGGCAAAAACGGGGACGAAAAGAACGAGATGAATAAATTTAAAACAGTTTCTTAATATTCCCGAAAATATGTATATTTACAAACAAATTTTTCGAAGCATGAAAATAGTTATCAAGCAGTTCAAGGAGTTGAGCATCAACGAATATCATCAGATCACGCAGGCTCGCGAGCGCGTATTTTATCTGGAGCAACACGTCTCGTGTCTCGATGCCGATGACATAGATCCGCATTGCACCTATCTCTATGTGGAACAAGCGGGGCAGATCATCGGTTTTTTGCGGATGATTCCCGCGGGCATTGCCTATGAAGAGGTGTCGATCGGGCGCGTATTGGTGTGTGACGAATTTCGTCGGGAAGGTATTTGCCGCAAGATGATGCAGACGGCAATAGACTATATACAAGCCTCTTGGCACACCTCTCACATCAAAATATCAGCACAAGCCTATCTCGTAGATTTCTACAAATCACTTGGTTTCACCCTGATTTCGGAGGCCTATCTCGAAGCCGGCATCACACATTACAAGATGCTGCGATCGTGAGGCCTGAAGCTGCAAAAACGATACGATCCTCACACCTGTTATCAAGTGTGAGGATCGTATCGTTTACTACGAGTTAAGAAACTGTTTTAAAATTAGTAGCCCCACCGGAAGTCGTCAACATAGAGCACGTTCGACGAACAGCCGTTGATGAAGTCTCCATAAGCACTGGTTGAGTTCGAAATGATCAGCGTGTAGTTACCTTGCGGTGCCGCCTCGGTTTTCTGATAATAGTGGATCGGAATTTCCACGTCGAGCATCGCATCGCCGGCCGTTGTGGCATCGATCCACAGCGCACCATACCCGACTACATTTCCGCATCCGGGCATGGAACTCTCCTTCTCGGGATCCCACATACCTTCCGGTTTACCGGTTCCCGACTTCACGCCGTGCCGTGCCGACCAGTCGACGATACAAACATAGATACGTGCTTTATCCTGCTCACCGACAGCCAGTGGCCCATCGTTTTTCTGCACGTCAACCAATCCCACTGTCGCGTGATATTTCACTTTGAGTGTGGTTGGGCGTGCCGTATAAGTGTATTTCTGGCCGAAGTTCGCCGTGCCGTTCATGCCCTTGAAGACAAAGGTTCCTGAGAACAAATTGCCCGCTGCGAGTATGCCGAGGGTTTTACTTCCCGATAACTTCACACAATGGTTGCCCTGCATGCCGGCCTTCGTAGATTGCACACACAACTTGGAGGTAAATCCGTTGTTACCGCTTGCCCAGCGATCTGTCGCCTCGTTCTGCGTGGTGAAGCACGACAAAGCCCCGTCCTCCATCTCGCCGTCGGGAATGCGATCCCCCGCAACGGTGACAAACTGCCCCGCACCCTTTAGCGCGCCATCCACCAAGAGTTGGTAGTCGTAGGTGTGTCCCGCAAATACACCCTGTGAGGTGTTGACGGTGTAGATCGGCAGCCCTGCGGCATTCGTGCTTTCTCTCCACACCGGTTGGATGGCTGCCGTGTAGGTGTTATCTCCATTTTTCGTGATGGTCGTGGCCTGCCACGCCGTCTCGGTAGATTTCTTGTAGTTCAGCACCACGGTTGTTGCCGCAGGCTGTGGCGCAATGCTCAACGAGGCTGTATTCTTCCACAGATCCATGGCCGAGACAGCCACCAATTCCTCCGTGTAGACCACATAGAGCCGCCATTGCTCGGTCTGTCCGTGATAGGAAACCTCCACCAGTCGCACCTCACTGAAGTCGGCATCGGCCAGATCGGCCAGTGTAGGCGAAGTGGTCGTGACACCCTCTGGGCCAAGTTTGAGATCGGTCACATGGATGTGATTGAGGTCAATATTCCGTGCCACTTTTGCTGTGACAATGCGGTTTGTGAGGTCAAATTCCGAAGCCCCAATCTGCCCCTTCACAGCAAATCGCCGTTCGATCACCTGCTCGGCACGGATCGTCCAGTCGTAATCCTGATAGAGCGACAAGGTGACATAGATCGGCGTGCGCATGTCGAATGCTCCGGTAAGTGGCTGCGAGAGCCGCACGTAGTCTCCGGTCGCCACTTTGTCGGTCATTTTCGACACGTCCGTCACTTTCACGCTATTAATCTGCACTTTACGAATATCTGTGGTCTCATCGAGTGCCAGCGTCACCACCCTATTTTTGGGATCCATACCCGACTGCGTGAAGCCTTCGCCCTGCACTTCGAGCACCTGCAAAGCCACGACGGGATAGGGAATGTCGTTTTTTATGCACGAGGAGAGCAGCAGGGCGGCTGAGGCAACTATATATAGTATCTGTTTCATGTCTACAACTTTTTCTTATCCCACAAGTGGATGGTCAAACCTAAATTTATGGCTGCGATGTTGAACTTAAACTTCATCTTCGACGAGGAGCGTGTACCGATTTTGTTTCCTTCGGCATCGCGCTGCGTCACGGAGGAGTACTGCAATCCGCCCAGCCCAAACGAGAGTGTACCGCAGACGTTGGGGAAAATGTAGACCGCGATACCGGGGTTGAACATCAGTTTCACGCGCAGGTTGTCGCTGTTTGTAGTTTTTATCACATCGCCCGACTCGTAGGAGAAACGCGATGACCCGGAGGTCACCGACAGTTCGAAGTCGGCAAACAGCCCCACACGCCCTTTTGGGTCAAGCCCTGCATAGGAACGGTGGAATATACCGACCGAGTAGCTGTTGCTCGACAGATCGAGGTAGGGAATATCAAACGAAATATCGTTCGACTCGCCCAGATCGAAAAGGGTGTTTTCGAGTGTTCCGCTCACATGCTCGTAGCCGAAGCGCACACCCACGCAGTGGTTGTCGCGATAGAAGTACCCTACCGACGGCTTCACCGTAGCAACGGTTCCGTCGGCATTGATATTGTCGAGGATGACCATAAAATCCGTGTCGTCACTCGATAGCGTGCCGTAGGAGGCGGTCAAAGCCACCGTCATCTCGCCCTTGTAGGCGAATTTGATTTTGTTGATCTCCCGATCCATGCGCTTGCGTGTGGGCAGGAAGTGTCTGTCCGACTTGGGTCGCTTGGCTTGCTTTGTTTCGGTCAGTCGCAGTGCCGACAGGGTGTCGGATTGCGCCACGACCGTAGTGTCAGCGGTGTTTTGTGCACATACCGCGGAGGCGGCGAACAACAACAAGGTGAAAAGTAAAATTATTTTTTTCATAGGTCGCTCGTTTTTAGAGGTAGAATGCTACACCGAGGCCTATCGAGAAGATATTGACCTTGAAGTTCATATTACTTGTTTTCCGCTCACCCACAGTCACCTGATTGTGAACCTGTTCCACGCTGGAATAGGAGAGCCCCATCACGCCGATGTTGAGCTCTATGGCCATGTTGTTGGTGGCGAACGCCACGATGCCGGGCGATACGCCGAGCGAAATTTCAAACCCGCTTTCGAAGGTTCCCTTCACGGGGGAGTCGTTGGCGAATTTGCCTGTTGTGCCTCCCACGGCCAACTGCACCTCGTTGAAGAGTGCGAAACGCTTGCTGCGCCCCAGCGGAATGTATTGCCGCCAGATTGCCGCCACCGAGTAGGATTGCTTGAGCGAGTAGAAGTCTTTCGCTTTGATGTCGATGCCCGAACCATCATCCCCGAAGTTCAGGTCGGCGTTGTCCAGTTTTAGCAACGACCGCGAGTAGATTACGCGCGCACCCACAGCCATGTTGTTGCGGAATGCATAGGCCACCAACGGGCTGACTTTCACCGTGTAGCCCACCGAATTGATGCCCTCTATTATCAGAAACCGGTAGGTATCGTTCGAGTGCGTGGAGTAGGATGCCGTGCCACCGAATATCCATTGTCCCTTGGGGACAAAGATGTTCTTCACGTCGGTCAATCCGCGCTCTTTGCGCATCTGATTGGGTGTTTTTACCAACTCCTTCATCACCTGTGCCGAGTCTGTCGGCACGATCGATGGTTCCTCCTGCTGAGCCGCGACCCTTCCGGTCGCACCCAGTAGCAGGAACAGGAGCATAAATTCAAGTTTGCGCATAAATGTGCGGTTAGTTTTTTGTGTTACAATTTGTGTTACAATTCTCAAACGTTCGATCCTCGAGCTTTTGCCGATTCTCAACTTTTTTCGATCCTCGAGCTTGTCGAGAGGTCGCTTGTTGCTACTCGTACTGTTTTCCTTTGCGACATCTCGACAGGCTCGATGATCGAGAAGGTTACTTTGCCGATCCTCAAACTTTTTTCGATCCTCGAGCTTGTCGAGAGGTCGCTTGTTGCTACTCGTACTTTTTTCCTTTGCGACATCTCGACAGGCTC
>JAVXCD010000169.1:0-4382 GCA_036659655.1 Alistipes sp. | reverse complement strand
GGCTCGAGGATCGTGTATTGTGTTTTCAAAACCTTTGCGACCTCTCGACAGGCTCGAGGATCGTACAATGTGTCCCCAAAGTCTTTGCGACCTCTCGACAAGCTCGAGGGGCGTAAATTTTTCCGGATTACGACAAATCTCAGCAAAAAGCCCCATTAAAAACCGGTATTTTATGGATGTTTTCAAGTGATTCATTGAGTGGTATATTGTGTTCGTTGAATATATTTGCGAGGGCAATATATTAAGGGTAATTTTGCCGTATTAAACCAATTTTAGTATTTTATCATGAAGAGATTTTTTAAGACGGCCTTTGTTTTGGCTATGAGTTTTACAGCATTGGCATTTGCCGGTTGCAGCGATGACGAAAAAAATTTGCCAGAAAAAGATTTGACAGTGGATAATCTTTCCGGAAACTACGTGGGCACATTTAATTTTGAAGGTAGCGATATGGAGGGCAACCCTGTTAAGAAACAAGATCTGCCTATTTCACTGAATGTTGAAAAAAACAAAGTGATTTTCCCTGAATTTCCTATTAGTGCTATTTTATCGGCTTTGGTCGGTGAGGAGGCAGGTGCCGGATTGGCTGGGATGATCGGGAAACTTTCCTACACGGTTGAGATGGTTGACCCTGTAGCCGACGCACAAAGTCTGTCTTCGACCTTGAAGACCCCACGTCTGCGTATTGTTGTTGCGTCGGAGGGTGTAACAATTATGGTTGTACTCATCGACCTTGAATCTCCGGGAAAGATGGTCTATACAGCTTCAAATAAGACTCTTACTTTCGTCTTGAAAACTACAAAATTCGGATATGAGGAGGCCGGGGTGGACAATCCTGAAATGTTCCCTCTGCTCAATACACTGACTTTCAAAGTTGTGAAAAAATAATTCGAATATTCAATTTAATAAAATAGAGTCTGTCTACGCAATGTAGGCAGGCTCTATTTTTGTTTTATGCCCTGAATTTTGTGGGCTCAAGCGGTAATCCGATGAGGCCCTCTATTTTCGAGCCTCGTGCAGCAACTCACCCAACACGCTGATGTTATCGGCAATGATGTGCGGCTGCGGATCGGCTTGCTCGGCAATGGCGAGCGTGGTCTCCCCCGAAAGCACCAGCACACCCATGGCATGCGCATGGTGAGCCATGGCAACATCCGTGTAGATGCGATCTCCCACCATGATAATTTCGTCTGGTTGCAACTGATGGCGGGCGAGAATGCCTGCGAGCATATTCGGATCGGGTTTGCCGAGTGTGATGTCGG
Source organism: Alistipes sp. (assembly GCA_036659655.1). Taxonomy (GTDB): domain Bacteria; phylum Bacteroidota; class Bacteroidia; order Bacteroidales; family Rikenellaceae; genus Alistipes. The sequence goes on along the minus strand of JAVXCD010000169.1, from coordinate 3,123 downwards.
GTTTGCGCCCCGTGGCATGCTCCAGACAGGCGCAGATCGACCCGCAGTCCACCAAGATCACAGGTTGGTCTGTGGGACATACGCGGTCGGGGTTGGTGGCTATGTAGGGAATCCCTTGTGAAATCCACCATGCCGCACGACACAATCGCGGGTAGGTCAACGACATATCGAATGCCGTGACGACCACATCGGGCACATCAACCGGTGAATCGGCTGTTGCGATGAATCCCGCATCCTCGAATTCGGAGATCATGCTCGGTGTGCCCAACAGAAAAAGTCTGCGCGCTGCGGGGTGGTGTTCGCGTATGTAGTCTATGGTTGCTAATGCACTGGTGTACATTTCATTGCGGGTCGCTTTGACACCCAAAGTTTCGAGTTTCTTAAGATAATCCACGATCGACTTCGAGGGGTTATTGGTGAGAAACGAATAGCCAATTCCCTGCTTTTTCAACGCGTCCAAAAAAGCGGATGTGTACGGAAAAAGCGACATTCCCATATATATTGTGCCATCCATATCGAGTGCAATGTGCTTGATGTTGCGCAAGCGCGCCATCAATTCGTCGTGCGGGTAGGTGGAACGGTAGGTGTGAAATGAATTCATGTTTGCCGGAGTAGTGTTGTTTTGCTGTGTAAAGGTAGAGAAAAAAATAGATTTACCACACATTAGTTGCTTAATAATTACTAAAAAGGAAATAATAACGCAGAATAAGCCATGAAAACAAAATAAATAGTTATCTTTGTAATCACTTTTACACACATTGTGATGCAAAAGTGTAATTCGCATTTGTAAAATTAATAAAAAAACAGATGACTAAAATTGAAAACGCCTTGTCACGTACCACCGATACCAAGGCTTTATTTATAGGCGAGGGAGCCTTGTCGCGCGTGGCCGAGATGTTTCGGCAACTTTTCCCGTCATCGCGGGCGATCGTAATTGCCGATAGCAACACCTATGCGGTTGCGGGCGAGGCTGTTGTCCGCCTGCTTGAGGAGGCGGCTATTCCGCAAGATGTGCCCTTTGTTTTCACGGATCCTAAACTCTATGCCGAATGGCAATTTGCAGAGCAGTTGGAGCAGGTTCTTTCGCAGACAGAGGCCATTCCGGTGGCTGTGGGTTCGGGGGTGGTCAACGACCTGACAAAATTGGTGTCGCATCACTGCGCCCGTCGTTATATGTGTGTGGGCACGGCTGCTTCGATGGATGGTTACACCGCTTATGGAGCCTCTATCACCAAGGAGGGCAACAAACAGACTTTCAGTTGTCCGGCACCGCTGGGCATGCTGCTGGATCCCCGAATCGCTGCGGCGGCACCGTCAAAGATGTCAGCCGCAGGCTATGCGGATTTGATGGCCAAAATTCCTGCCGCGGCGGACTGGATATTGGCAGATGCTGTGGGAAGTGATCCGATGGATCCCTTTGCTTTTTCCGTTGTGCAGGATGGGTTGAAAGAGGCACTATCCGATCCGGAAGGAGTGCGCAATGGGGATGTGAAAAAGGTGGAGCAATTGGCTGAAGGATTGCTGCTGAGTGGGTTTGCCATGCAGGCAATCCAGTCGAGTCGTCCCGCTTCGGGCGCGGAGCATCAGTTTAGTCATTTGTGGGATATGGAGCACCTGACATTTCACGATGCCTCTGTGTCTCATGGTTTTAAGGTGGGGATCGGAACTTTGGCCTCGACAGCTTTTCTGGAGATGCTCTTAGCAACACCTGTCGATGAGTTGGATGTCGAAGCCTGCGTTGCTGCTTGGAAGCCTTGGAGTGAGGTGGAACGGGAGATTGACCGTGTTTTTGCCGGCAATCCCGATCTGGCCGCTCGCGGACGAGCGGAGAGCAAAGGCAAACAGGTAGATCAGGAGGGATTGCGCAGGCAACTCACCTCTCTCAAAACCAATTGGACCGACCTTCGTCAGCGCATTTCCGAGCGGATTTTGCCCTTCGAAGAGGTGCGTCGTCGCTTGGAATTGGTCGGAGCTCCGTTCACGCCTGAGCAAATCGGGGTTTCGCCTGCCCGTTTGCGTGCGGCTTTCGAAAAAATGCCCTATATGCGCAACCGTTTTTCAATTATCGACGTGGCTTTTCGATGCAATTACATGGATTCGTGGCTCGACAGACTATTTGGTCGGGGTGGTATTTGGGAGATAAAATAAATATTGTAAGCATTTTTTTTGGTTGATCAATTCAAATATTTTTATACCTTTGTAATAATCAACCAATGAGGACCAAAAATATGTTAAGTATTGCAGAGAGGCATAAATTTATTCTCGACAATCTCGATAAATACGGTTTTGTCCGTATTACAGATGTCGCTAAGGATCTTGGAGTAACGAAAGTGACGATCCGAAAGGATGTTAAAATATTGGAAAGCAAGGGATTGCTTTATAAAGTACACGGCAGTGCACGCCCGGCAAATCCCCACGTTTCAGACACAGATGTACATGTAAAGGATCAGATTCACCGCGATGCGAAACGAGCCATTGCCATTCGTGCGGCCGAGATGGTAGAGTCTATCGATTCGATACTTGTTGCATCGGGTTCGACAATTTATGCTTTTGCCGAGGAGATACGTAATCGTGCTTGGCATCACCTGAACATTGTGACTCCGTTTTTGCGCTTGGGCGTACTGCTCAACGAGGTGGAGAATGTGGATGTTGTGCAATTAGGCGGCTATGTGCACAAGAAATCGCTTTCAGTCTATGGTGAGGAGGCCTCACAATCACTGGAAGACTGCATTTGCACAAAAGTTTTCTTTGGCGTAGACGGCATTGATTTGGATCACGGCATCACCACCTCCACGATCGAGGAGGCGAAGTTGACCCGCAAGATGATGAAAGCCGCATCGCAGACGATTATTCTGGCCGACTCTTCGAAATTTGGACAGCGCGGTTTCGGCCGCATCTGCTCGTTGGAAGAGGTGGATGTGATCATCACCGACAACAACATCTCGGAGCAGATGACTGCCATCTTAGAAGAGGCCGGGGTGGATCTGATTATTGTGAAATAGAAAACAAAAACAGATCAAGTGGGATGTCAGATCAAGATGAAATTCCGCTGGAAAAGGGTCGATAAAAAGTGAATTAGGCGGAAATACACACACGCTCCTCGAGCTTGTCGAGAGGTCGCAA
>JAVXCD010000168.1:0-4394 GCA_036659655.1 Alistipes sp. | reverse complement strand
AAATCTATCAAAAAACTGAATATATTTAATTCAAACAACAGGTTGGACAGTAATGATTTTACACCAAAATAAAATGTTATGGAAAATAAAAAACTCAATGAACAGCAAAGTCTGGAGTTGATTACCCGAATGATAAATACCACACGTGAACGTGTGGAACGCAATGCCGGAATGCCCTTTGTGATTATGGGCTATCTCACGACCTTCGTGTCGATTGCAGTGTGGACTGCCCTAACCCTGACCGCCAATTACCACTGGCAATACATGTGGTTCGTCATTCCGGCCGGCGGACTAGGCTATTGGCTCTGGCGACGCAACAAGGAACAGCAAAAAGAGGTGATGACCTATGTAGATCGCATCGTGGGCTACGTATGGAATACACTGGGCGTTGTCGGATTTGTGCTGTCCATGTACTCGATCTTCGTGCGCATCCCCATTCTTTTCATCATCATCCTGCTCATGGGGTTGGGTACGGCACTCACGGGGCTGATCACCCGTTTTCACTTCTGCACCGTGGCCGGTCTGCTCTCGGCACTCATCCTTGCCCCGCTCTGTCTGTTTGTTACGAACATCGACTCCATCTTGATTTTTGCCGCAGTCTTCGTGGTGATGATGGTTATTCCGGGACATATTCTCAACTATAAGTCGAACCGTCAGCAGTAGCCCGCCATGTTCAAAGAACTGAATCCTCTGCTCCACTCCGAGTTGCGACTGGCGGTGATGTCGATACTGATCGGTGTCGAACATGCCGACTTTGTCTACCTCCGCAAGCAGACGGACGCGACGGCGGGCAACCTAAGTGTGCAGATCGACAAACTCAGCAGTGCGGGCTATATTGAGGTCGAAAAAACATTCCGCGGCAAGATGCCCTGTACCACCTGCCGCGTCACGCCGGTGGGAGTCGCGGCCTTCGAGGAGTATGTCGCCGCCCTGCAATCCTATATCAAAAGAGTTTGATTTGCATCAAACTCTTTCTTTTTAAGGCTGTTTCGTGTCTCTTGGAAAATACAAATGGAATAAAAGGCTTTTTTTTTGGAATATTTAGCTTTGTTCTATGTTTTTTATACCTATCTTTGCCCCCTCTTATTAATCAGAATAAATAAAATGACGACATTACGCAGAATCACGATCACGTCTTTCGGCTGTTTGCTTTTGTGCACCTCCTGCAAAGACAATGCAACCGGTGGCGAAGATCCAACACCGCAACCCAAGCCCCTACCGACGATCAACTACACCAACGCAAATTTGGTCTATTACGGTATAGAAAATGACATCACCACGTCAAGCCACTACAAATTAACACTGTACACCGACATGAAGTTGGATGCACAGAACAACCCGATAGGCCCCGGTCAGATGTTGCGATTTAGCCTCAACGCCAATTTGTTCGAAGAGAGCGTGACCGAATTCCCGCTGCCGATCGGCACCTATACTTCTGCCTCTTCGTGGTCCGATTTCCAGCCGGGAACGTTCAACTACGGCTTCATCAGCGAGGTGGATCTCCCCACGGGCAAAGTTTCGTTTCCCGATGGCTCCTTCTTCGGTGACCTGCCGAGCCAATCGACCGAATTTACCCCCGACCTGCTCGACATCGGCTCGTTTGAGGTCACTCGCAACGACAACGACATCTACACCCTCACGGGTATGGTTGTGGGCAACGAGTACCTCAAAAGACGCTTCACTTACACCGGAAAGTTGGAGGTGATCGATCGCAGTACACCGGTTGCAAAGCCCGATAACACCACTTTGACCAAGGATCTGCACCTGACCGATCTCACGCAAGCGCGGTTGGCAGACAAGGGCGATTCGTTCTATTTAGGAGATGAGTCGTACCGCACTTTCGAACTCTACCTTGCGGCAAAAGAGATCAGCCTTACTCCGCAGTGGCCTACGGGCAACGGCAACCTTGTGAAAGTGGAGTTTTTTGTAGGGTGGAATGTCTCCATTGCTAACGGCATTCCGGAGGGAACCTACCGTCTGGCTCCGCAAGATCCGAGCGGTGGTGTCGACAAGTTAGACATTGTTCCCGGCAACATTGTTCCCGGCTACCCCGACAAGTTCACCTATCCCGGCGGTTCGTGGTACGAGCAACTGACCAACAACAAGATGCTGGGCTATGCCCGTATCACGGGTGGCACGATGCGCGTGGAGCGACAGGGTGACAAACACCTGCTGACCATCGATTTGATCGATTGCAACACAAAAACGCCTCACCACATCACAGCGTCCTACACGCAAGATACACCCATCAAAATTTTCAAATAACCAAAAATAATCAAATACGTAATATCATGAAAAAACTGTTCAGACTTCTATCCGTTGCAGCCCTGTTTGCCGCAGCCCTCTCGTTCCCTTCATGTGGTAACGATGACAACAATGGCGACACACCTACCCCGCCCGCGCCCCCCGCAGATCCCAAAACCGTGATCTTCGACGGCACCACCACCGAATTGAAATCCATGGTGATCGATCGTTTGTCTATCCCCGATGTTACCTGCATTCTTCTCTCTCCCGAAGCTGATCTGACCACCACCGAGGAGATGATGGCGTTGGATGCAAACATGGAGAACTATCTTCATAAGTTTTTTATGGTGCAGATTGCCAGCGCAAATCTTGCCGATGCGCAGATTGACGTGATGGCGGAAGCAACTTTTTATTACAGCTTCTTCAACCTGTCAGGCATTGCGCCCGACCTTGTCCAGATTGATCCCGAAGTAAAAGAGGGTCTCTCTGCCGGTGCGATCACCTCGAAGATTACCAACGATGTACTCACCCTCGATGTGCTCTTTACGCAGACCGACGGCAAGGTGCTGAAGATCCACGCAGCAGGTGCCGTTCCGCCCATTCCCACCTCCAACATCTTGACGCTGAACGAAGGAATCAGCGTTGTTAAATCGGCATTCTTCGACAAGCAGGCGGACGGCACGGCACTCTACCTGTCGCCCTCCCGCATCTCTTCGGCTCGTTATCTGGAAGATGTGGATAAGTTCTACACCAAACTCTTTGTTGCACCGGCTCTGATGAACGGCAAGAAAGTAGACATCGCCTCGGCTTCCGCAGCATTCGAATTTACGTTGTGCATCCCTGTCAATCAGGAGAAACTGACCATCAGCAACAATAATTTACAGGGAGCAACAGGCACCTTCAGCATGGAGAAAAAAGAGGGTGAGAACAAGTATGCGGTCAGCTTCGACATCATCCTCGGCGACTACCACATTGAGGGAACCTACGACGATACGTTTGTCGTTTACGACATCACCATTCCCAACGAGTACATCCTGAACGAAGGAACACCTGTTGCGCTCAAGTCAGTGGTGGTCGATAAGACGAATGCCGATTTGTATGTGTTCTACCTCTCCGAGAAAGCAGGCATCACCACCATTGCAGGGATGAAGGCCGTGAATCCGATCATTGTGAAAGCCAATCCGGCTCATTTCGACGGTCAGCCGATTGGCTTTACGTCAAGTCCGGAAACGGAGATCACCTTCGACGGCACACTCTACAATGCCGCAAACGGAACTCGCGGTAACGTAACGGTTCAACCCATTTCAAACGACAATAATATCACCGTCAGCTTCCAACTCTATCACTTTGAGGGTGACACCACACCGGCCTTGGTAGGACACTACGGGGGTGCTTGTGTGAGCATAAAATAAGGAGATTGTCGATCGATGAAAAAATTCATTCACTTATTGATGCCGCTTTGTCTGCTTGCCGCTGTGGGATTCACCTCCTGCGACAAGGAGGAATCCGGTAACAATGGCCCGCAACGGCTCTCCATCGGAACATACTCCTACGACAAGGTGGCGCAAAACATTGTCTACGGCTCCTTCACGGAAGACGAAGAGTCGTATCAATTTATCTTCTCGCCACAAGATGCGACACAAGGACAGATCAACACCTACTTTATGGTGCAGATCAAGAAACATTTTGTAGGAAAACTAATCAATACAGAGGAGGTGGCTCATAACGATGACTATACCTTTGTCTACGAAGATCCGAATCACTTCTATTCGCAGTTCAAGAAAGTTTTCGGAACCATCCAGGTTGTCCGCAACAGCGGCGCAAACTTCACTGTGCAGCTGAACTTCAAACTTGCTGATGATAAGCCCTTTTCGGCTAACATCACAGGGACTCTTCTTGCCCTCGAATAGTCCATATCTGCTCTAAAATATCGGAGGTCGCAGTCAGTATGCTGTGACCTCCGATATTTATATGCCGTTCTCGAGTTGGACACAAATAGATTGTTCTGTCCGAATGTAAATATCTTATTTTAAGATATTTCACTATGCTCAGGGATAAGTATATAGGGTTTTAGAGGGCAGTCTTGTTCTTGTTCACGATCCTCGAGCTTGTCGAGAGGTCGCAAACTTTGGAAACGCAATGCCCGATCC
>JAVXCD010000167.1:0-4417 GCA_036659655.1 Alistipes sp. | reverse complement strand
ACAATCTCCTTATAACCGCCGGAGGTGCCGTCGGAAAAGGAGGTGATTTCGTATTTCCACCCTTTTTTCGCATCAATGTATTTGGTATACATGCGCAGCAGGTCGCCGGCAAAAAGAGCAGCCTCGTCACCGCCCGTGCCACCGCGAATTTCGACGATGGCATTTTTATCGTCCTGCGGGTCTTTGGGTATGAGCAACAACTTGATCTCCTCCTCCATGCGTTCGATGGCGGGTTCAAGGTCGCTGATCTCGCCACGAGCCATTTCGCGCATCTCCTCATCCTTGTCGGTGGCGAAGATGTTTTTGGCTTCTGCGAGGTTGGCGATGGCTGTGCGATACCGCTCCGAGGTCTCGATGATCGGCTCCAACTCTTTGTACTCCTTGTTGAGTTGGATAAATTGTTTCACATCGGCGATCACTTCGGGGTCGGTGAGTTTCTGTCCCGTCTCCTCGTATTTGAGTCTCAGACCTTCCAGTCTGTTTAATATTGAATTTTCTGACATAAAAAGATTCTACATTTTGGGACAAATGTACAAATTAATTTGCATTTTCTATTACGGACATCCAATCCAGTACGAGTGGCTGCCACTGTGCTTTGTACTTGAAATCGTCGCGGATGCCCCAGCCGTGACCGCCTGAAGGGAAGATGTGCAACGAGGATTTGATCCCGTGGGCTTTGAGTGCATTGTAGTAACGTGTGCCGCTGAGGGTGGGAACAACGGTGTCATCGTCTGAAAAAAGGATGAAAGTGGGTGGTGTCGCGGTGGTGACGCGATTTTCGAGAGAGTAATAGGCTGTCTGTTCCGCTGTGCGATCTGTGCCTAACAGGTGGTCGAACGAGCCTTCGTGGCACTTACCCCTCTCGCCCGTGATGACGGGATAAAACAGGATGGCGAAAGCCGGTTGCTCGCCTGTGGGGGAGAGTGTGGAGGCCGACGCTGCCAAATGTCCGCCGGCTGAGGAGCCGACGATGCCGACCTTTGCAGCATCAAATCCCCATGCTTGGGCATTTTTACGCAGGGTGCGCAACGCCTCGACAGCATCTTCTAAGGGCACCTCTTTGTGTCCGTTGGGCATGCGGTACTTCAGTACGGCCGCAGCAATGCCGTTGCGGGCAAACCATTGCGCCAGCTCGTAACCCTCGTGCCCGATTGCCAAACCTTGGTAGCCCCCGCCGGGACAGATCACCACGGCCTGTCCGGTGGCGAGAGCCTTGTCGGCGCGAAAAAAGTAGAGAGTCGTCTGTGCGGCCTCGTCAGTCAACGCGTTGCTGTGGGGGGCGGTGGCATTGGTCCACACGCAGAGAGTGGTGTCCTGCCCGTAATTCTGTGCCGATGCTGTCACGACGGCAAGCAGGCTGATGATCAGAAATAGCTTTTTCATTAGATGACGATATTTATGATTTTACCCGTCACAACGATGATTTTCTTGGGCGCTTTGCCTTCCAGCCATTTTTGTGCTTCCGTGGCCAGCACGATGTCGTTTTGCACTTCGGCCGGGGTCATGCTGAGGGGATACTCCTTTTTGAAGCGAAGTTTGCCGTTGACCGACACCGGATATTCGAATGCGCTTTCGGTGAGGTGCTCCTCGTCGCAGAGCGGATAGGAGGCATCGAACACCGATGAGGTCTCGCCCTGTGCCTCCCACAACTCTTCGGCGAGGTGCGGAGCAAAGGGTGCGATGAGCACCGTCAATGGTTTCAAAATAGCCCGTTTCGAGCAGTCGCCTAATTCGTTGAGACAGATCATGAAGGCCGAAACAGAGGTGTTGAACGAGAAATTCTCGATGTCCTCACTCACCTTCTTTATGGTTTTGTGGAGCGTTTTCAACTCCTTGGCGGTGGGTTGCTCGTCGGTGAGCAGCAACTTTCCGTCGCGATCGTAAAAGCGACTCCAGAATTTGCGCAGAAATTTATGTACACCGTCAATGCCGTTCGTGTCCCATGGTTTCGACTGCTCCAACGGGCCGAGGAACATCTCGTACATGCGCAGTGTGTCTGCGCCGTAACTCTCGACGATCTTGTCGGGATTGACTACGTTATACATCGACTTCGACATCTTCTCGACCGCCCAGCCGCAAATGTAACGCCCCTCTTCGAGGATGAACTCGGCCTGTTTGAAATCGGGCATCCATGCGCGAAAAGCTTCGGTGTCGAGCACGTCGTTTTTTACGATGTTCACGTCGACGTGAATTTCCTGTGTATTGTATTGATCTTTCAGCCCGAACGATACGAATTTATCGGTGCCGATCACGCGATAGACGAAGTTTGAGCGGCCTTGAATCATGCCTTGGTTGACAAGTTTCTTGAAGGGTTCCGCCTCGCAGACACACCCCAAATCGTAAAGAAACATGTTCCAGAAACGCGAGTACATCAAGTGCCCCGTGGCATGCTCAATACCCCCGATATAAAGATCCACGTTGCGCCAATATTCGTCAGCCTGTTTGCCCACGAGGGCGTGGTCGTTGTGCGGATCCATGTAGCGTAGGTAGTAAGCCGAAGAGCCGGCAAAGCCCGGCATGGTCGAGCGTTCGTAGGGATAGCCTTCGGGTGTGCACCAATTTGCTACCCGTGCCAAGGGTGGTTCACCCTGCTCGGTGGGTCCGAAATCAGCTATGGGAGGCAACTCCAACGGCAGTTTGTCTGCCGGGAGCGGATAGGCTACGTCCTCCTTGTAATAGATTGGAAAGGGTTCGCCCCAGTAACGCTGGCGTGAGAAAATAGCGTCACGCAGCCGGTAGTTGATAAGCTTCTTGCCTAAGCCGCGTCTCTCCACTTCGTCGAACATGAGGTGAATCGCCTCTTTCACATCCGTGCCGTTGAGGAAATCCGAGTTGATTACCTTGCCTGTTTTTGCGTCGTACGACTCCACCTCGATATTGCCTCCTTCGACTACGGGAATGATTTCGATGCCGAAGTGACGGGCGAAGGCATAGTCGCGTGCATCGTGTGCCGGGACAGCCATGATGGCTCCTGTGCCGTAGCCGGCCAGCACATAGTCGGAGATGTAAATCGGAATGGACTTGCGCGTGAAGGGGTTGATGGCGTAAGATCCTGTTGCAACACCGCTTACATGTCTTGTTTCGGCGATGCGCTCACGCTCCGAACGCTTCTTTGCCTGTGTAATATAGGCCGCAACAGCCGCCTTGTTTTCGGGTGAGGTGAGCTCTCCGACCCACTCATGTTCGGGTGCGATGACCATGAACGTCACGCCGTAAATCGTGTCGGGGCGGGTGGTAAATATTTCGAGTTTTTTGTCCGAATTTTGGATGTCGAAAAAGACCTGTGCACCCACCGAGCGGCCGATCCAGTTGCGCTGGATCTCCTTCAGGGAGTCACTCCATTCGAGTTGCTCTAATCCGTCGAGCATCCGTTGGGCGTAAGCAGTCACACGGAGCAACCATTGCTTCATGCGCTTTTGCTCCACGGGATAGCCACCCCGCACGGAGAGCCCCTCCTTCACCTCGTCGTTGGCCAAGACGGTACCTAATTTCGGACACCAGTTGACCAAGGTGTCGGCACGAAAGGCAAGGCGGTAGTTTTGCAGAATCTGTTGCTTCTCCGCTGTTGATTTTGTGTTCCACTCTTCGGCCGTGAAGTGCATCTCTGAGGTGCAGGCGGCGTGGATGTTGGCGGTGCCGTTTTGCTCAAGCAGAGCGATCAATCGGGTGATGGGCTCGGCACGTTGCGTGTGGCGATCGTAATAATGCTCAAATAGTTGTAGGAAAGTCCATTGCGTCCATTTGTAATAGGCCGGATCGCAGGTGCGGACTTCGCGGTTCCAATCGAAACAGAAACCGATTTTATCGAGTTGTTCGCGGTAGCGGCGGATGTTATTTTCAGTGGTCACGGCGGGATGCTGCCCGGTCTGAATAGCGTACTGCTCGGCCGGCAGCCCGAATGCATCGTAGCCCATGGGGTGCAGCACATTGAAGCCTTTCAACCGTTTGTAGCGCGAGTAAATATCCGAGGCGATGTATCCCAGCGGATGTCCCACGTGAAGACCTGCGCCCGAAGGGTAGGGAAACATGTCTAAAACATAGAATTTAGGGCGGCTCTCATCCACCTCTACTCGATAGGTCTCCCGTTCTTTCCACCGCTGTTGCCACTTGGCCTCCAACTCTTTGAATCCGTACTCCATATAGATGATTTTTTTATGCTGTTTTTGTGGACAAAAATACGGAAAATATTTCGGAATTTTGCATTTTTTGACTCTTATTCCTGTTGGTAGTTTCAACTATTGAATGCAACTATGTGTGTGGGGATGGCGAAAAAGCGACGAAGACGGATGAAAAATGGAGTTTTTCGCGGGAGTGATGATCGAGTTTGCAGAGTCCAATACGCATAATTTCATTCGATCCTCTCGACAAGCTCGAGGATCGTGAAATGTTTTATACGACGATAAAGATTTTTTCTTTG
>JAVXCD010000166.1:0-4434 GCA_036659655.1 Alistipes sp. | reverse complement strand
ATTCCCCTGGCGCCCACTCCACAAGCTGGAGCACGCTGGACTGTGTACCTTGCGACCTCTCGACAAGCTCGAGGATCGTGGATTGTGCACCTTTGCGACCTCTCGACAAGCTCGAGGATCGTGGACTGTGTACCTTGCGACCTCTCGACAAGCTCGAGGATCGTGGACTGTGCACCTTGTGACCTCTCGACAAGTTCGTGGATCGTATTTTTTCGACCTGTTCGGCCCTGTCGACTTGGCAAAAAACAGTTTTTTAGAGCGTCAACGGCTCGTATTTCAATTTCCAAGCATCGGCAACGGGTTTGTAAACCACCTTGCCTTGCACGATGTTGAGGCCTAACTCCAACTCTCTATTTTCTTTGCAAGCTCTACGCCAGCCCTTATCTGCCAACTGAATAGCATAGGGTAAGGTGGCATTGGTCAGCGCACGTGTGGAGGTGTGGGGCACTGCACCGGGGATGTTCGCTACGCAATAGTGAAGAATGCCATCCACAAAATAGATAGGCTCTTCGTGCGTGGTGGGATGAGACGTCTCGAAGCAACCACCCTGATCAATCGCTACGTCCACCATTACTGTACCCGGCTCCATATCTTTCAGCATGTCGCGGGTCACGAGTTTCGGGGCTTTAGCTCCGGGAATAAGCACAGCTCCGACCACTAAGTCGGCATGCTTCAACTCCTCGCGAATGTTGTACTCCGAAGACATCAACGTCTTGACATTGCGTGGCATAACATCGGCCAGATAGGTCAGCCGTTGTAAGGAGATGTCGCAGATGGTCACATCGGCTCCTGTGCCTGCCGCTGTGCGTGCGGCCGCTGTGCCTACGATTCCTGCGCCGATAACGAAGACCTTCGCGGGTTTCACACCCGGAACACCACCTAATAGAATGCCTTTACCACCGCGTGGTCGCTCCAGAAAATAGCGACCTTCCTGTGTGGCCATGCGTCCTGCGACCTCCGACATGGGAATCAACAGGGGCAATGTCCTATCAGCCCGCTCCACGGTTTCGTAGGCGCAGCATATCGCACCACTGGCAACCATGGCGTGAGTGAGGGGCTCACTGCTGGCAAAATGGAAATAGGTAAATACAAGTTGATCCTTGTGAATCAGTTTATACTCTGCTGAAACCGGCTCCTTCACCTTGATAATCATCTCTGCCTTGGCATATACCTCCTCGATGGTGGGTAGCATTTGTGCCCCGGCAGTCTCATACATCGCGTCTGTAAACCCGCTGTTCATACCGGCCGTAGCCTGTACGTAAACTTGGTGCCCTCGCTTGGTCAATTCCCTCGCACCCGAAGGCGTAAGAGCAACGCGATTTTCGTTGTTCTTAATCTCTTTTGGAATACCGATAATCATAATTTTGAAATTTTAGATGTTTCAAGCATCTAAATTACAAAAATTATAATATATCACAATAAATCTGCGGTATTTTTTATTATGTGTGACAAAATAATTTGGAATATGAATTTTACAAGGCCTGTGTGTGAGGTTTTGCCCTGTGGAATCGCGTGCATAATCTACTCTTTCAGATCCTTCACCGGACACGCTGATGACGTTCCGAATGATACGCACCGTGATCTTTGCAACCGTTACTTTCGCGGTGTTCGGTCAAAAAATTTCCGAAAGAAGAGAATTTGATAGTCCACTGCATTTTCCCAATAGGAACCGTTATGCTCCCCCGGACGGACGTAGAAATCGTGTGCAATGCCCTGTGCCAACAGTTCTTGATGAAAGGCCTTGTTCACCTCTAAGAAGAAATCCGCATAGCCACAGTCGATAATAATCGCCAACTCCCCGTCTTTTATGCGTGAAATATTATTGATGGGGGTATAACTCGCCCATCGCGCCTTGTTGTTGCGCTTCTCGCCTAACAGTTGCGGCAATTCCCAGTTGTCGGGAAACGGGCGGATGTCCAACCCACCGCTCATACTTCCGGCTGCACCAAACAGGTTTTGGTGCTTCATGGCTAACATCATAGCCCCGTAGCCACCCATACTCAAGCCGGTAATGGCACGTCCGCCACGATCGGTAATTGTGCGAAAATGGGCATCGACAAAAGGCACTAATTCTTGCGTCATAAAAGTTTCGTAAAGACTATTTTCTCGCACGGGACTGTTCATATACCAACTATTCCCCACAGACGGACAGATGAAAATGATCCCCAGCCGGTCAGCAATCTGCGGCAGATTTGGCTTGATCTGACTCCACGAATAAGCATTGCCACCATAGCCGTGTAGCAGGTAGATCACCGGGCAGGGAGTTTCGGACATCGCAACATCGGGGATCACCGCCACCATCTGCACATCGCGTTGCATGGCAGCACTCTGCACGTTGAGCGTATCGACACTCGCCGCCTCGACACGAACTATCGTGGCGCAAAAAAACAGGAGTAGAAAAAGAATTCGTTTCATGGGTTACAATTTTTTCAAAGACAAAGATACAAAAATACACTGTCTTTGTTCCAAGAATCTACACATAGCAACAAAAAACCAATGACATCACTCACAGAAATATTATATTCATTTCGCTGCACTCCATGAAACAAAAAAAATTCGATCCTCGAGCCTGTCGAGAGGTCGCAAAGGTAATCAACACGATTCCATTCGATCCTCGAGCTTGTCGAGAGGTCGCAAAGGTAATCAACACGATTCCATTCGATCCTCGAGCCTGTCGAGAGGTCGCAAAGGTAATCAACACCGTGACCTTGCGACCTCTCGACAAGCTCGAGGATCGTGCATTGCGTTTTCAAAGTCTTTGCGACCTCTCGACAAACACGAAAATCGGTTCTCAAACCCTATCAATCCGATCTTAGCGCGCTAAATGAGGATTTATAGGGCGAAAACCGGGGCGAAAAGAGCCGTAAAGATCGAGATTAATAAATTTAAAACAGTTTCTTATTCATCGAACAAAGGTACAAAAATAGTTGTGCAGCCCCTCAGTGCGCAAACTGAAATAACGAATAACTCCGACGACCCTTACCCACAGGAGTGACTATACGACTTAAAAACAGCCAAAGAATAGCCTCAAAATAATTTTGTTGACAAATCACAAGAGCTTCTAAAAAAGCACTATCTTTGCCTTATGCTCTCGGATTTCATCCAATATTTAGCAGCTGAAAGACGCTATTCACCCCTCACCATCCGCAACTACAAGCACGATGTCGAGCTCTTTTTCGCGTGGTTGGGGGTGGACGATGTGCAATTCGACCCCCATCGCATCACTTCGGAAGATATCCACGAATGGATCATCTACCGCACAGAAACAGGACGGATCGGCGCAGCCTCCATGAACCGGGAAATATCCTCGTTACGCGCACTATTTCGCTGGTTGCTGCGTACAGGAGTGCTGTCGAAAGATATTTTCCTGCCGATCCGCTCACTCAAGATCGCCCATCGCCTACCCGCATTTGTTCCCGAAAGCCGCATGTCACAAATTGTGAACGACTGCAAAGTAGATGTTCCGGATTTCATTACGGAGCGCAATTCGCTGATTGTGTTGCTATTCTACACCTGCGGGTTGCGTCTCGCCGAGTTGGTGGGCATCAACAGCGAGGACTTTTCCGGCAACTACACCTCGCTCAAAGTACGGGGCAAGGGCGACAAGGAACGTATCGTGCCAATCCTTGCATGTGCGCGCGAGAAAATATTATATTACCTTGATGTAATTGTTGGGCAAAATATTTGCAATTCATCGGAAAAAGCACTATTTTTAACACAGAAAGGAGCGCGTATCTCCCGTAGCGTGGTTTACCGGCTGGTAAAGGCCGAGTTGCAACAGAGTGGCGTGCAGGGCAAAAAGAGCCCTCACGTGCTGAGACACACTTTTGCGACCCATCTGCTTAACGGAGGTGCCGACATGCGGGAAATACAGGAACTCCTTGGGCATGCCTCCCTGCAAGCAACACAGGTATACACCCACAACAGCATCACCAAGTTGCAGGAGGTTTATGCCAAGACTCATCCCCGTGAAAAGGGAGGTTTAAAATGAAGTTATCGGTTCGACTACCCGTCGGACTTACGCAAATTAATAATGTTTTTATAAATTGCAAAGAGTATGAACGTAAAGATTCAATCCGTAAAATTCGATGCCGACAGAAAGTTGGTTGAATTTGTAGAGACCAAAATGGCGAAACTGGATCGTTTTGCAGAACGCGCAACAGGTGCAGAGGTAATCCTCAAACTCGACAAAGATCCCGATAAAGGAAATAAAGTAGCCACCATCACACTGCACATGCCCGGCGAGGATCTTGTGGCAGAGCACCGTTCAAAAGTCTTCGAAGAGTCGGTGGATGAGGCGATAGATGCACTCAAAAAGCAACTCGATAAATTCAAAAGCAAAACCATATAATATAGCCTGTCTTGACCGTCAGTCAAGTACCTGAAAATAACACATTTCACTTTACTCAGAATAACAAAAAAGTCCTCGAGCCT
>JAVXCD010000165.1:0-4437 GCA_036659655.1 Alistipes sp. | reverse complement strand
ATCTGAGGCACGGATAAACCCCGACGGCACACTTTACCACGGCTTGTGGACAAAGCCTCAGACACGCCCCGCAATCATCGAGCACAAGGAGACCGAGCGCATCCGCACCGACACGATCTACATAAATAAAGCAAAGACCGATGTGGTTGAAGTGCCGCGTGATCTGACGTGGTGGCAACGGGTGCGGCTCAAAGGTTTTTGGGTGCTGCTTCTCATTGTGGCAGTGATGTTCCGAAAGGGAATAGCCTCTATCGTCATACGACTGATAGGATAAGCGACAAACAGTTTTGATGATAAAATTGACGGCATAATGATATTACATTTTAACAATACGACCCTCGACCTGACGGTAGAGGACGATAGTTACCGCTATCGCGAGATCAAGGGTGCACATGCTGTAACGCTCTACTTCTCGCTGCCGCAGCACGTGGAGATTCCCGTGGGTGCGTATTGTGAGTTCGAGGGTGAGACCTACACGCTCGAAGAGCCGGAGAACTTCAAGATGCACAATTCGCGCAACTTCGAGTACACGCTCACACTGGAATCTACACAGGCAAAGTTGAAGAAATACAGGTTTCGCAACCCTTTGGATAGGCAACTCAAATTCAGCCTGACCGCCAAGCCACAGGATCATCTGAAGATGCTAATTGACAACCTCAATCGGCGCGACAGCGGCTGGTGTATTGGGGAGTGTGTGACGGCAACCGAGAAGGTTATCTCCTACAACCACACCTTGTGTGATGCAGCACTCTCGCAGATGGCCGATACATTCGAGACCGAGTGGGAGGTGACGGGTAAAACCATTTCACTGCATAAAGTCGAGTACAACAAAACAAATCCACTGCCCCTCTCTTACGGCAAGGGCAAGGGATTCCGTCCCGATGTCGGGCGCATAAGCCTGAGCGACAAACGGCCGATCGAGATACTCTTTGTGCAGGGCGGGGATCGGAATATCGACAAGAGCAAGTATGGCAGCAAGGAGTTGCTGTTGCCTAAAGCCCAAAGACTTGTTTATGAGGGGCGCACCTATGTTACCGATGCCGATGGTTTGTCACTGCAACGTGCCGACAAGCCCCTGCAATCACACGCGGAGGATAGTCTCGATTGTTCGCATATCTACCCCTCACGTGTGGGGTCAGTGACCAAAGTAGAGACCACAAAGGAGGGTTTTTGTGACTTCTTCGACACCACCATCCCCGAGACACTCGACTACTCCAAGTATCGCATCGAGGGGGAGAAGATGACCGTTATCTTTCAGTCGGGGATGCTCTCGGGTAAGGAGTTCGACATACAGCAGGAGGATAAAACCATTTCGGGCTACGTGCACAAAGAGCGTCGTTTCAAGATTGTAGAGCAGGAGGTTGACGGCGAGCCAATGCCCAAAGGAAATTATATGCCTGTGGTGGGAGATACCTATGCCGTCTTCGGTATGATGCTGCCCGACGCTTATCTTTGTGACAATGTGACACAGACGGGTGCTTCGTGGGATCTGTTTCGTGAGGGTGCTAAGTATCTCTACGAGCACGAAGAACAGCAGTTCACCTTCACCGGAGAATTAGATGGTATTTGGGCAAAAAAAGACTGGTTGAACATCGGCGGACGCATCAAATTAGGTGGCTACATCCTCTTCAGCGATCCGCAGTTTCAGATAGAGGGCGTGGGTATTCGCATCGTAGGGATCAAGGACTACATCAACAACCCGCACAGCCCCGAACTGGAACTCTCAAACTCCGTGGTTGGCAGTTCCATTATGAGCGACTTGCGTAAAATTGAGAGTAACGAGGTTGTGGCAGACGATCTGCATCGGGATGCCCTGCAATTCACCAAGCGACGCTTTCGAGATGCCAAGGAGACTACGGCCATGCTTGAGAAGGCGATGCTCAACTTCACGGGCTCAGTCAACCCGCTCTCGGTTCAGACCATGCAACTCATTTTAGGTGACGAGAGCCTGCAATATCGGTTTGTTGATGGGCGCACCAATCCACAGACCGTGGCGCATGAGGTGATCTACACCTCCAAAACCAAGGTGCTGACCGCTAAGGCAGGCACACTGCAACACCTAACACTCGGTGTGAAAACACTCTCCTCAAGCCACAAGGCAGGCGAATATAAATTCTGGGATCTCCCGCTCTTCAACACCCCGCCATTGACCGAAGGTGCGAAACGGTACTACCTCTATGCCAAGGTGAGCACAACCACGCAGACCGGAGAATTTCGCATCAGCGAGCAGGCTGTCGGTATGGAAGAGGTTGCGGGGTATTACCACCTGCTGGTGGGGTTTCTCAATAGCGAGTACGACGGAGACCGCAGTTTTGTCCCGATGTACGGCTTTGCCGAACTCACACCCGGACGGCTCACCATCTCCCGCATTGTGAGTGCCGATGGCAAGACCTATTTCGACCTTGAGCGGGGCGAGATTGGCGGGCGCATCACCTTCACCAGTAGTAGCGGCGTGGATAAAGATCTCTCGGAGTTGGACGATGCACTCGACGCGATCCCCAAATACGAACTGCGCCTGAGCCGCGAGAATGCCTCCGTGGCCTGCACCGTGGCGGGTGTGCCGATTGACTTCTCGAGACTCACCTCGCAGGCTACGGTGATCAAAGGTTCTGCCGCAGAGGTGGGATGGACATTTGCGGCTCAATTTACCGGCTGCACGGGCGAAATATCCGCGCGCGGTGAGGTGGGGGTTTATGCCCTCGCTGCCGATAACGCCTCGGTCACAGTAACAGCCACCAAGAGCGGCTTGCCCATACTCACCAAGATACTGACCATCACCAAGGTACGGCAAGGCGAGTCCGCCTACTCCCTTGAGATTCTCTCCTCGTCGGGCACGACGGTTCTGAATCATAACATCGATCTGACCCTCACGGCACGTGTATTATATGGTGCGGATGATGTGACGGACACCTTTGCCCCCGGGTATTACTCGTGGCATCGAATCTCCATCAACACGCAGGCCGATGCGGTCTGGAATGAGCAACACGCAGGTGTGGGCAAGAGCATTCGTATCGGGAACTCGGATGTGGTGCGCAGTGCCCTCTTCGAGTGTTTGCTAACTATCAATGGAACAACTTATTATTCAAATTAAAAATAAATTATGGAAGTACAAGCAAGAGGTCAGATTACGGTCACAGACCTCAATGACGGAAAGTCAATCAACCTATTTTTGGGCAGCAACCAGCCTGCCACGCAGATCTTCAACAAGGAGAACTCGACCTATCAGCCCAGTTACACGGCTGCTCCCTACCTTGTTATTGCCCCTGAGATCTATGTTTCGGGGTCAACAGACAACCAGACCTCCCGCCTGAAGGGTATCCCGGTGTGGAAGATCAACGGCTCAACGACCTTGGCGGATTATGGAGCAACGGCACAGACCACCGCGCCCTATGCCCTGACCATCAAGAACAACCTCACCTCACTCACCTCGCTGAGTGTTGAATGCACGGTGATCTACGTCGATCCCGATAATACGGCGGAGACCGTGGCTAAGGCTCTCTTCACCGTCACCAAGGTCGAGAATACAGGCCAGCAGATTCGGGCAATTGCCTACACCCCCAACGGTTCGGTCTTCAAGAACGGCATCGTAGCCTCCTTGACGGCACACTGTGATCTGTGGCGAGGCTCCACGATCGACACCAGCAACGTCACCTACGCATGGCAGAAACTCATCGGAGGTGTCTGGACAGCCATCACCTCGGCCAATGCCGCGGGAGTCACGGGTTTCACAACCGACACAATCACCATTCCCGCGGGTGCGGTGCTGAACTTCGACTCGTTCAAATGCGTGTGCAAAGACACCGATAGTGCTTCGGGAACGTATAACACTTCAGTAAGTGATCTGGTGACCATTGCCGATATGACCGATCCCTACATGGTGGAGATCTCGGCACCTGCCGGCACAACACTCACCAGCGGCATGACCTCGACCCTGCTCACAGTGAACGTCTGGCAGAACGGCGCTCTACTATCTGATTCGTGGTTCACGGGGGCGACTTGCACGTGGCGCAAGTTTGACAAGACCGGGAAATTAGACACCACATGGGGCACTTCGGGCGTGAAGACGGGGCGCACGCTGACCGTCACCAAGGCTGAGATCACCGTTGCCGCAACCTTCACTGTTGACATAAGTAAATAATTATGGGAGTCTTAGCACGCGGTCAGGCAACCGTGAATATTGCCGAGCCGGGCGATTCGCCTGTGATCTGGTCGCTTGTGCCGACCCCTACGAGCGTGGGCAGATCGGAGGCGGGTGTGTGTGCTCCGGTCTCCGCCTCGTGCCGCCTGAGGCTCACCGTGGGCAGCGAGAGTGAGAGCGTCGGGGTGGACAAGCCGATCGAGTATCGGGGCAGGAATCTATGTAAAGGAAGTTCGGAAACAGAGACGACTGTAGTTCAAAACTATTCCCCTTATTTAAGCACAGGTATTCATAAGGAG
>JAVXCD010000164.1:0-4527 GCA_036659655.1 Alistipes sp. | reverse complement strand
TAACATTGAAAACGGATGCTTCGCACTTTTGCAAGCAAAAGGTCTCCGTTTCCGGGCATTTTTAGCCCTCCGATTTCCTGACGCTTTTTTGCCAAGTCGGAAGAGCAGGGCAAAATAAAACAGGGCAGGGCAGGTCAAAAACATGTACGATCCTCGAGCCTGTCGAGAGGTCGCAAGGTCACGGTACTGATTGTCTTTGCGACCTCTCGACAAGCTCGAGGATCGGGTATTGTGTTTTCAAGTGTCCTTTGCGACCTCTCGACAAGCTCGAGGATCGTACATTGTGCCTTTGCGACCTCTCGACAAGCTCGAGGATCGTGAACTGTGTTTCCAAAGTCTTTGCGACCTCTCGACAAGCTCGAGGATCGGGAAGTGTGTTTTCAAAGTCTTTGCAACCTCTCGACCGGCTCGAGAATCGGAAAAATTGCTGAGGTTACTCCTCGTACAGCAAATAAGGCTGTCGTTGTTTGCGGAACAGTGCCACATCGCCCTGCCAGCGGGCTCGGATCTCTGCAGCGGAGTATCCCGCCACAATCATCCGGCGCACATAAGCCACCCCGATCAACTTCTCGAAAGTTGGGGTGAAAAACTTTTCACCCAGCCCCAGCGACCGATACGCATCGATCACATAACTGAGGTCGAGCCCCTGTGTGGCGATCGTCTGAGGATTCCTATTGCTCAAGTCCACCCCGTAGCATTTCCGGCCATTGAGCGGCGGATTCTTGGCTCCTGCGGTCGGATGAGGTATGAAAGAGAAGGTATAGCCCTTCATATCGGGATGCCCGTAGACTTGAAACGGTTTATCGGTGCCGCGTCCCAGCGAAACAACTGTTCCTTCGAACGGACAGATGGAGGGATAGAGCACCACTGCCTGTTGATTCGGTAGGTTGGGTGAGGGAGCGATGGGCAGCGTGTAGGGTGTTTGATGAGTATAATTTCGACACTTCACCACCTCTAAAAGAGAGGGTTTCGACCAGCCTTCACCCACCGCCATCCGAGCCAATTCACCCAGCGTCAGTCCATGCACAACGGGGATTGGCAACTGACCGACCCCCGATTTGTACTTCATGTCGAGGATAGGCCCGTCCACATAGTGCCCATTCGGGTTGGGACGGTCGAGGACGATCACTTGTTGCCCGAAGTCAGCGCAGGCATCCATCATCCGCAGCATGGAGATGTAATAGGTGTAGAATCGCAACCCCACATCCTGCATATCAATGAGCAGTACATCGAACGACCGCATCACGGCATCACTTGGCCGTTGTGCATTGCCATTGTAGAGCGAAAGAATGGGAATTCCCGTGCGGGTATCCGTCGAATTTTTTACCTGTTCACCGGCATCCGCTGTGCCTCGGAATCCGTGTTCGGGCGAGAAAATGCCCACAAGATTGAATCCTCGCCGATGGAGCGCATCCACCAGATGCAGGGTGTCGCTGAGCATTGCCGTGTGGTTGGCAAGTACCGCTATGCGCCGTCCCGCCAACTGCGGGAAGTAGGCCGCCGTATCGGTTGCACCGGGCAACACCTGAGCCTGTGTGGAAATAGAACTGCTCAGAAAAATCAGCAGGATGAGAGCGAATCTACGCATTGCTTCCGTATTCCATTAAATAAGATTTGATAAAATCGTCTAAATCTCCGTCCATCACGGCCTCCACATTCGAGGTCTGCACCCCCGTGCGATGATCCTTCACACGACGGTCGTCGAAGACATAGGAGCGGATCTGTGAGCCCCACTCGATGCGTTTCTTCGTTGCTTCGAGTGCTTGCTGGGTCGCCAGACGCTTATCCAGCTCGCGCTGGTAGAGTTTAGATCGCAGGATGCGCATGGCGTTTTCGCGGTTCATCAGTTGCGAACGGGTTTCCGAGTTTTCAATCAGAAATTCCACCGCCTCGCCTGTCTCGGCATCCTTACCGTGGTAGCGCAGACGCACCGCGGTCTCCACCTTGTTGACGTTCTGACCTCCTGCACCGCTCGAACGGTAGGTGTCCCACTCGATGTCGGCGGCGTTGACCACAATTTCGATTGAGTCGTCCACGGCGGGTGAGACAAAGACCGAGGCAAAGGTGGTCTGGCGTTTGTTGTTGGCATTGAACGGCGAGAGACGCACCAGACGATGCACGCCGTTTTCGCTTTTTAGGTAACCGTAGGCATACTCCCCCTCGAACTCCAAGGTGCAGGATTTTACTCCCACCTCGTCACCTGCCTGAAAGTCGAGAATCTTGACTTTATAGCCGTGTGCCTCGCCCCAACGGGTGTACATACGTACCAGCATCGAAGCCCAATCGAGTGCCTCGGTGCCGCCTGCGCCTGAATTGATGTCGAGAATAGCCCCTAACCTATCCTCCTCACGACGCAACATGTTGCGCATTTCGAGGGCTTCGATGTGGTTGATGGTGTGGGCATACTGCTCCTCCATCTCCTGCTCCGAGATGACTCCTTCTTTTGCAAATTCGGGCATCAGTTGCAGATCCTCCACCTCTGTGGCCACGGCATCGTAGTCGTCGACCCATGCTTTGATGGAGGCAACTTTGCGTAGCTGCTCGCGTGCAGTGACCGGATCTTCCCAAAAATCGGGCTCCTGCGTCTTTTCCTCTTCGTTGCGGAGGTCTATACGTTTGCGATCGATGTCAAAGGCACCTCCCCAACGTATCCTGCCGTCTTATAGCCTCTTTGATCTGTTCTATTGCTATCATATTGAATGTTTTAGAAACTGTTTGAATTTGTTGCCGAAGTTTCTTAAGCGCTATTTTTATTCCAGTTCCCAGTCGTAGCCCTCTTTTTTGTCCTTCACACGCACGCCGATAGCGGTCAGTTCATCGCGGATTTTGTCCGATAACGCCCACTCCTTGTTGTTTTTTGCAGCCACGCGCATGTCCAATAGCATGGTTACCAGCGGTGTCACATAGTCTTTACCACCCGATGCACCTGCTGCCTTCTCGTCCAACAGCCCTAAAACGTCGAACACATAGCGATGTACGATCGCCTTCAATTTTTCAAGATCGGGGGCGGTAATGCTCTGCTGTCCGTCGGCCAACTGATTGATGATGCGTACCCAGTCGAAGAGTGCCGAGATGGCGATCGGTGAATTCAAGTCGTCGTTCATGGCCTCGTCGCAACGCTGCTCCAGATCGTGCGGATCGACGGTTGACGTGGTGGCCGGTGTGATTTTCGAGAGGGTTTCTACCCCCTTCATCAGTCGGTCAAGTCCCTTTTCAGCCGCCTGTAACGCCTCATTCGAGAAGTCGAGCGTCGAGCGGTAGTGCGCCTGCAACACAAAGAACCGAATGGTCATCGGCGAATAAGCCTGCACCAGCAGGGCGTGTTTTCCGGTGAAAAGTTCCTCTAAGGTGATGAAATTGCCGAGGGATTTGCCCATCTTCTTGCCGTTGATGGTGATCATGTTGTTGTGCATCCAGTATTTTGCGGAGTCGTGTCCCAAGGCGGCTGTGGATTGTGCAATTTCGCATTCGTGGTGCGGAAACATCAGATCCATGCCACCTCCATGGATGTCAAATCGCTCGCCTAAATAACGGGTACTCATCGCCGAACACTCCATGTGCCAGCCGGGAAATCCGTCGCTCCACGGCGATGGCCACCGCATGATATGCTCC
Source organism: Alistipes sp. (assembly GCA_036659655.1). Classification (GTDB taxonomy): domain Bacteria; phylum Bacteroidota; class Bacteroidia; order Bacteroidales; family Rikenellaceae; genus Alistipes. The sequence continues at coordinate 915 of JAVXCD010000164.1, read as the reverse complement.
GGTGAGGCCTTTTTCCATAGGGCGAAGTCGAACGAATGGTGCTTGTCGCCCTGTCCGTCCAACTCGCGGGTGTTGGCGATGATGTCGTCGAGATTGCGCCCCGACAACTTGCCATAGTTGTATTTTTGGTTATATTTCTCTACGTCGAAATATACTGAACCGTTTGATTCATAGGCATATCCAGCGTTCAAAATACGTTTTACCATCTCGATTTGCTCGATGATGTGACCACTGGCGTAGGGCTCGATCGAAGGAGTCTCCACATTCAACGCCTCCATTGCCGTGTGGTAACGTTCTGTGTAGTAGTGTGCTATCTCCATGGGCTCCAGTTGTTCCAACCGCGCTTTCTTGGCGATTTTATCCTCGCCCTCGTCGGCATCGTGCTCCAAATGCCCCACGTCGGTCACATTGCGCACATAGCGCACTTTGTAGCCCGCAGCCTTGAGGTAGCGAAATAACAGGTCGAACGTCACCGCGGGACGGGCGTGTCCCAAATGCGGATCGCCATAGACCGTAGGGCCACAGACGTACATTCCCACGTGTGGCGGATTGATGGGCTCAAACTCCTCCTTGCGGCGGGTGAGCGTATTGTAAAGTGTCAGTTTCAACTCCATATCGCACTATTCTTGATTCAAAGTTGTAAAATTACACATTTTTCGGTAAAGTGCAAAATTCACCGACCCGATTTGGAGTTTGTCACGATTCCTCGAGCCTGTCGAGAGGTCGCAAAGTCATTGGGAAGAACTCGATCAAGATGAAATTCCGGTGGAAAATGGTAGGTGAAAAGTGGATCAGGCGGAAATACACACACGATCCTCGAGCCTGTCGAGAGGTCGCAAGGTCATTGGAAAGAACTCGATCAAGATGAAATTCCGGTGGAAAATGGTAGGTGAAAAGTGGATCAGGCGGAAATAC